>CAZOMZ010000011.1:0-20284 GCA_964581065.1 uncultured Loktanella sp.
TTCTGATGGCCTCGACCTCGTCCGTTTATGGCGCGATCACCGAGATGCCGTTCACAGAGGTGCAGCGGGCCGATACGCCCATGACACTTTATGCCGCGACCAAGCGCGCGAATGAACATATGGGCCACTGCTATGCGCATCTGTGGAAAATCCCCACAACGATGTTCCGCTTCTTTACCGTCTACGGCCCCTATGGTCGGCCTGACATGGCGCTGTTCAAATTCGTCAAAGCGGGCCTGAATGGTGAGGCGATTGACGTCTACGGCCACGGGCGGCAGGCGCGGGATTTCACCTATGTCACCGATCTGGTGCGCGGCATCCGCCTGCTGGTAGATGTGCCGCCAGTGCAACCCGACAGCGCAGACGATATTGCCGATGGCGATAGCCTCTCACCCGCTGGACCATTCCGCGTTGTAAATATCGGCAACGGGACCAAAGTGCCGCTGATGGAATTCATCTCGGCCATCGAGGATGCGCTGGGCATGGAGCTCAACAAGAACTTCATGGAGATGCAGAAGGGCGATGTGCACGAGACATGGGCCGACAACCGCCTTTTGCGCCAGTTGACCGGCTATACACCCCAAACCGATGTTGCAGAGGGTGTTCGTCACTTTGTGACATGGTATCGGGAGTACTACGGCGTGTAGCGCCAGATATTTTGTTAACCATATTCGACTACGCGCAAACAGGACATCGCGGGAAGTGAGAGCAGTATGAAGATTGCAATGATTGGCACCGGCTATGTGGGACTTGTCTCGGGCGTGTGTCTTTCCGACTTCGGGCATGAGGTTGTCTGCGTTGACAACAACCCCGACAAACTGACCTTGCTGCGTGCCGGCAAGACCCCGATCTTCGAACCCGGCCTTGACGTGCTGATGGCCAAGAACGCCAGCGCTGGTCGTCTTTCATTCACCGGCGACCTGAAAGAGGCGACGGCGGGTGCGGATGCCGTCTTTATTGCCGTGGGAACGCCCAGCCGCCGCGGTGATGGCCATGCCGACCTGAGCTTTGTCTTCGGTGCGGTCCGAGAGGTGGCAAAGGCGTTGACCCATCCGACAGTGATCGTCACCAAATCGACCGTGCCCGTCGGCACGAACCAGAAGGTTGCGGAAATCCTTGCGGAAGAACGGCCCGATCTGACATGCGATGTGGTCTCGAACCCCGAATTCCTGCGCGAAGGCGCGGCGATTGACGACTTCATGCATCCCGATCGTGTCGTGATCGGTGTCAACTCTGCCCGCGGGGCCGAGGTCATGCAGGAAATCTACCGCCCGTTGTCCTTGCGGGACTACCCGGTGCTGACGACTGATCTCGAGACGGCCGAGATGATCAAATACGCGGCTAACGCATTCCTCGCGACAAAGGTCACCTTTATCAACGAAATTGCCATGCTGTGCGAACGGACAGGGGCCGATGTGAAAGAGGTGGCGATGGGCATGGGTTTTGACAGTCGCATCGGACCCAAGTTCCTGCAGGCGGGCCCCGGCTATGGAGGGTCGTGTTTTCCCAAGGATACCAAGGCGCTTGCACGTATTGGTCAGGACAATGCAACCCCCTTGCAGATTGTCGAGACGGTCATCAAGGTCAACGAAGAGGTCAAACGCCTCATGGTCGAAAAAATCATCGACCTTTGCGAGGAAAAGCTGCGCGGCAAGGTGATCACCGTGCTGGGCCTGACCTTCAAGCCGGATACTGATGATATGCGTGACGCGCCGTCACTGACCGTTGTGCCGACCCTCGTCGGGCATGGCGCAAATGTCCGTGTCGTAGATCCGCAGGCTTTCCGTGAAGCCGAAGAATTATTGCCGAATGTCACCTGGTTCGATGACCCATATAAGGCAGTCGATGGTGCCCATGCAGTCATCATCCTGACCGAGTGGAACGAGTTCCGTGCGCTTGATCTGCGCCAGTTGGCAAAACGGATGGATTCCCCGCGTATGGCGGACCTGCGCAATATGTACTCCTGCGATCTCGCGCTGGAGGCCGGTTTCGAGGCTTATGTCGCGATGGGCCGCAAAGGGCACTTGCCTGGCTAGAGCGGATCGCACTTTCCGCAAAGGCAGCGATTGGGCGAAGGAAACACCGACTTGAGCCACTCGCGGGCGGCGACGATGGCCGGATCGCTCTTGCGGGTCTCATAGAACAGGAACCACAATTCGCGGTCGGCGATCAGCGGTTGGCCGTCCTGACACGCAAGTTCCAGTGTGGGATACTCACGGGCAAAACACGTCGGGATAATGCAGGAAAGCCCAGACGCGACCGAGGCCCGCGCAATGGCGCGGAAAGTATCAAGCCGCATCTGCGGTTCGCTGCCGAAGAAGCGTTGCGCCATCTTGGCTTCTGGCAATTCGCCATATGAGTCAGGTAGCCCGATCCAGGCAGACCCGTCCCCGTCCTTTGGTGTATAGATTCCGACCCTGCAGCTTGCCAACTTGAAGCGTGCAACTCCGGGCGTATCGGGGCGCGTCAGGCGCAAGGCGACATCCGCTTCACCACGTTCAACTGCAGTGGTCAGGTCGCTGCCTTCAAGAACAATGAGTGAGTCGGGGTTGGCCTCTTTCCACGATGCCAGCGCGGGGGCGAGGTAGTTACTGATGATAAATGACGACGTGTTCAGTTTGAGAGAACCCGAAAACTCGCTCTGCTCGTCAAGGTTCTTGAGCATGAAGCCGAGGTTGGCTTGCGCGCTTTCCGCAATCCGGACCAGATCTTCACCTGTCTTCGTCAGTTCCCACTTATTGCCCTGCGGCACAAAGACGGGGTGACCGATTTCTGAGGTGATCGCCTCGATGTGGCGGGCGACTGTGCTGCTGGTAACACCAAGGGACTGAGCGGCAGCCCGATAGGACTTATGTTCTGCAACGACCAAAAAGGTCTGTAGCTGTCCCCAGGATCGGAATTTCTTCATAAGTGCACAATTTCACTCTTGGAGCTGTCCCGCCAGACTGCAAACCGGGCTGATATGCTGCGATTTGTAAGAGGGGGCATTGCAAAATTTGACGTATTTCAATGCATTCCTCTCCGTTAATCAACTCTGGCCACTCACGGCACTTAGTCGGCAAAGTCGCGTCCTCTCGTCTGAATGCCCTGTCCACGATTGCAGGACGCACTTTGCCGACACTCACCTTTTCAACACACCATGAAGCATCAGTTCGACATGGGCGCTGAAATAGCTTTCTTGATTCAGCCGGTTCTGCTGTCCGAACATCATGCCATGCAACGCAAAGAAAAGCGCAGGTGCGATCAGGATCTGCGGGTTCTGGAGGATGGCGGTTTCCCTGATCTCACCGCGCGCGACGCCCCTTTCAAGGATACGTTGAAGTAGCAGCGTGCCGCGACGGATTGCCATGTCGTGATACTTTTCGACGACCTGTGGGATCCTGTCACCTTCGGCGATCAACACCCGCAGCAGTGTTTGGGCGCGTCCGTCAACGAAGCGGTCATAGAGGCTTTGCAAAAGCTCCACCAAGAGTTCTTCTGTACTGCCCGATGCATCGGCAAGACGTGTTTCACCCTGCGCCATGACCTCGACGACATGCTGTTCTGCGGCAGCAAGGAACAGGGCCTCTTTCGATTCATAATAGAGATAGATGGTGCCTTTTGCGATCCCGGCGGCCTTGGCGATCCGGTCAAGACGGGCGCGTTCGAACCCGTGGGCTGCAAATTCCTTAATGCCTGCGTCCATGATTTCCGCGGGACGTGCGTCCTTGCGGCGCTGGATTTTCGGTTTTTCTGCGTTTTGCATTCTCAGGATCTTCCCGCTTTCCCAATGACCTTGCAGCTTTGCAGCGCCAAATTCAATTCCGCGAAAAGTCATCCATTCGCTGCAGCGCCGCGTAGAAACTACAAAGAAAGTATTTACTGACTGACTGGTCAGTAGTAAATGACTTGCGGGTCAGTAAGGGACACGTTCGATATGCGCAAGGTTTTGAAGTTCATCGCCGCAGCTATTCGCGAGCTTTTCTGGATTGCAGCGGCGATCGGGATCGTGGCTGGTGGCTACTTTGGCTTTCAGTATCTCGGCGATAATCGCGAGGTTGTTGTGGCCGAACCGGCCGCGCGTCCCATCACGCTGGTCGAGACGGCAAGCTTTGAACCGGTGGCGGGTCCGCTCCCCATTCGTGGCGAAGGCTTTGTCGAGCCCTTCCGCACCGTTGCGCTTTCCGCACCCGTCGGCGGCCGCATCGTTTCGTTGCATCCGGCTGTCACAAGCCGTGGCACGTTTGTTGAAGGTGACGTGCTGGTTGAAATCGACGCAAGCAACGAGCGCGCGCAGATCGAACTGGCGCAGGCCTCGATTTCTGCGACCGAAGCCCGCCTTGATCTGATCCAGACCCAACTTACCCGCGCAAGCAACCTGTTGGAGAGAAATGCGATCTCGCAAGCTGCTGTCGATGATCTGCTTGGCCAACAGGAAGAAGTCAGAGCAAATCTTGAAGGGCAGAAAGCGCAACTTGCATCGGCCCAGATCGCGCTTGAAAACAAGATCGTCCGCGCACCTTTTGACGGTGCGGTTCAGACAAAACTTGCCGAAATCGGGAATGTCGTCGCTGGCGGTAGCCCGATTGCCCAGATCTATACTGACGACCAGATGGAAGTCAGCGTCGCCATCCGTGAAAGCGACGCTGCCCTGATCCCGGGGCTGTTTGAAGGACAACCTGCACCAGCGACCGTGACGATTACCTTTGCTGGTCTCGACAAGGCTTGGACCGCAGAGGTCGTGCGTGTCGATCCGTCGCTCGACCCCCAGACCCGCACCCTGACGACGACGGTTGCCCTGCGGGACCGCATCGAAACCGATGAGGTTCTGGCATCAGGTGCACCACCTGCATTGATCAACGCATTTGCCGAAGTCGTCATCGACGGCATCCAGCCTGAAAACACCTATGCGATCTCTTCGACGGCCTTGCGCAACGGAAACGCTGTCTGGCTGTTGCGCAATGACGCGCTTGCCATCCATCCTGCCGCACTGGTGCACGTCGACGGCGAGACATCCTTTGTCCGCCTGACTGACCTGCAACCCAACGATCGCCTCATCCTCACATCGCTTGCCGCACCCCAGCCGGGCAAGGCGCTGCGGGACATTTCCGACGAAGCCCGCACCTCGCTGAACGACGAGTAGGAGACCGGCCGTGAACGCAGCAATCAAATGGATGGCGGAACACCCGGTCGCAGCATGGCTGACCATGATCCTGCTTGTCGGCATGGGCGCAATCACTGCAAGCAACCTGCCACAAAAAACCTTCCCCGAATTCTCGCTTGATGCGGTGTCGATCTCGGTAAGCTATCCGGGGGCCTCGCCGTCCGAGATCCAGGCCAGCATCGTGCAGCCCATCGAGGACGAGCTGGGCGGCGTCGACGGGATTGACGATATCACCGCCAATATCTCGGAAGGGCGCGGCGGCGTCACGGTGACCTTCCTTGATGGTGCGGACATCGAAACAAAGCTCGATGAGATCAAAACCGAGATCGACGGGATCGACGTTTTCCCGGCTGACGCCAACGACCCCATCGTTGTGCGCGCTGATAACTCCAGCCGTGTGCTCGAGATTGCTTTGCATGGCGACGCCAGCGAACGGGTCCTCAAAGAAGAGGCGCGCCGCCTCAAGGACGAGTTGACGTCACTTGACGGCATCTCATTTGCCGAAGTCGCCAATACCCGCGATTATGAAATCAGTATCGAGATCGACCGCGATACCCTGCGCGCCTACGGGCTGTCGCTGGACGAAGTATCGCGGATTATCGGGGCCAACTCGCTCGAACTGCCGGGCGGGTCGATCGAGACGGATAGTGTCTCGATCCCGATCCGTACGCTGGGACGCAACTATACGCGGTCAGATTTCGAGAACATCGTGATCCGCGCCAACGAGAACGGCGCGCAAGTCCTGCTGCGGGATATCGCAACAGTGACAGACGGTTTCGAAGACAGCGATCTGTCGTCAACCTTCAACGGCGCGCCGTCGGTTTCAGTCAATGTCTACCGTGTGGGCGATGAACAGATCCTGCGCATCGTCGAATTGGCACAAGAGCATCTGCGCAGTGAATTCCGCCCGTCACTTGAGCAGGGTATCGAAGCGACGGTGTGGCAGAACGAAGCCGTCAACCTGCAGTCCCGCATCGACCTGTTATCCGAGAACGCTGTCTTGGGTCTTGCGCTGGTGATCCTCTGTCTGGCGCTTTTCCTTGATGTGCGGCTGGCCTTCTGGTCCGCCATCGGGATCGGTATCAGCTTTGCTGCCACCTTTATCGTCATGGGCGCCTTGGGCATGTCGATCAACATGATCTCGCTCTTCGGGTTCATCCTTGCCATCGGGATCGTGGTGGATAACGCCATCGTTGTTTCGGAAAACATCTACAAGAATGGCGAGAACGGGCTGACGCCGATGCAGGCCGCGATCAAAGGCACGCAGCGGATCGCGGTTCCCGTGATCTTCTCGACGCTGACAACTCTGGTCGCCTTCTGGCCGCTGTTGCAGATGCCCGCGCCGCTGGGGTCGTTCCTTGGCGACATTCCGACGGTCGTGATGATCGTTCTGACATTGTCCATGTTGCAGGCGCTGCTGATCCTCCCCCGCAATCTCGCGAAACTTGAAATCGGCCCCAACTATCGTCCCAATCTTGTTTTTCGGGCGATTGGCGCGGTGCGCGGTGTGATTGACCGTGGTCTCAAGTGGTTTATCCGGTATCCGCTGGACGCGATGCTGCGTTTCTGTGTGAACCGCATCTTCATTCCAATTGCGGGCGTGATCGCGCTGATGATGCTGACGATCGGGCTGATTTCCTACGGCTATGTCCGTTTCAGCTTCTTCCCAGAGATTCAGGGCGAGTTCGTCACCGCCGCCGTCGAAATGAACGATGGCACGACCTTCCAGCGTACCGAAGAGGTTGCCGAGGACTTGCGCCTCGCTGCCATCCGCGCAGGCGACCGGCTACAGCAAGACCTGCCTGCAGATGCGCCGGCAGTCATGGTCGGCCAGTACACGGTTGTCGGCATCGGTGCAGGCGGTGGCGGTCCGGTGGGCGGCGCCCCGCCAGTGTCTCCGACCATTGCGCAGGTTGTGGTCGAAGTGACGGAAGCCTCACAACGTGACTGGGAAACCGCCGCCTTCGAACGCCTGTGGCGCGAGGAAGTGGGCGAGATTGCCGGCGTCAATACGCTGACGATTTCATCCTCGCTGGTAGATGCCGGCGATGCGATCTCGGTCGAGCTGTCGCTGCCGGGCAATGCCGATATCACACCGGTTGTGGATGAACTCCGCAACGGCCTTGCCGCGATCCCGGGGGTCTTCCAGATCCTCGATGACAATTCATCGGGCAAGCTCGAATATACGCTGGCGCTGAAACCCGAGGCACGACTCTACGGGATTACGCTGCAAGACCTTGCCCTGCAGACCCGCAACGGGTTCTTCGGGATCGAGGCAACAACCGTTCAGCGTGGGCAGGACAATGTCGCTGTGATGGTGCGCTATCCGTCTGAAGATCGTGACAGTCTGGCCGATCTTCTGGACACACGGATTGCAACGCAGTCGGGCGACCTGATCCCCTTGTCGACGGTGGCTACGCTGGCCGAAGGTATCGCCCCCTCCGAGATCCTCCGTCGCAACGGTCGGCAGGTCACGACGGTGACCGCAGATGTTGATGAAAGCATCATTTCCAACGGTGAAGCCAACCGCATCATCCGTCAGGAGCTTTTGCCGCCACTGCTCGCGGCCAACCCCGGTCTGAACGCGGCCTTCGGCGGCGAACAGGAAACGCAGGGCGACGCACAGGCCGCACTCGGTCAGGCGCTGGGCATTGCGATGTTCGTGATCTTTGCCTTGCTGGCCTTGATCTTCCGCAGCTTCGTGCAGCCGATTGTTGTCATGCTGGCAATCCCGCTCGGCCTGATTGGCGCGGTGACGGGGCACCTGATCCTTGGAATCCCGCTGGGGCTGCTCAGCTTCTTCGGGATTATCGGACTGGCAGGCGTTGTCATCAACAACAGCCTCGTCATGATTGATCTCTATAACGAGTATCTGGCCAAAGGATATGCCGTCAAAGACGCCGTGGTTGAGGGCACAAAGGACCGTTTCCGTCCGATCCTGCTGACATCGGTCACAACTTTCCTCGGGGTCTATCCGCTGATCATGGAAACGTCGCTTCAGGCGCAGTTCCTGATCCCGCTGGCAGTCTCTATTGGCTACGGGGTTCTGATCGGCACAGTGGTGATCATCTTTGCCATTCCGGCGGTCTTCATGCTGGTGCACAACGTCACGCATGCGGTCAAGACAGTGACCGGTGCTTTGAGTGGTGTGGCACCTGACGCCCAAGCACCGGGGTCGGAAGCATCGGCCGAGAGTGATGACGCCGAGGCCAATCTGCCCTACCCGCCACTTCGCGCAGCCGAGTAATCACGCGCCAGCCCTGTGGGCTGGCGTCCACCTGTCAGGTCACTTGAGCGCCCGCGCCAGAAATTCCTGTGTCGCGGTATTGCGAGGGGCTACGAAGAATTCGGACGGCGGGCCCTCCTCGATGATCTTGCCGTCCTTGAGAAAGCAAACCTTGTCGGCGGCCTGTCGCGCGAACTCCATCTCATGCGTGGCGAGGATCATCGTCATACCCTCGGCCTTGAGCTGCAACAGCACGTCAAGAACCTCGCCCACCAGCTGCGGGTCGAGAGCCGAGGTAATCTCGTCAAACAGCATCACATCCGGCCGCATCGCCAGCGCCCGCACGATCGCAACGCGCTGTTGCTGACCGCCTGACAGCTGGTCGGGGTAGTTGTTCATCCTGTCGGCAAGGCCGAAGCGGACAAAGAGACCTTCAACATCCGGTCGTATTTCTTCACGGCTCCGGCCACGCACCAGACGGGGGGCAAGCATGGCGTTTTCCAGCGCGGTCATATGCGGGAAGAGGTTGTAGCTTTGAAAGACCATCCCGATGCGGGACCGCACGGTCTGCGGGTCCAGCCCGGGGATCGTGATGTCTGCGCCCTCAAGATAGATCGCGCCGTCTTCAATGGGTTCCAACAGGTTGATGCAACGCAGCAGGGTGGATTTGCCGCCTCCCGAAGCCCCGATCAGGCAGACCATCTGCCCTTGTTCCACATCCAGATCAATTCCGTCGATGACGGTTGCGGCTCCAAAGTGTTTGACGACACCGCGCAATTCCAGCTTGGCCATCAGCGCCGCTCCTGTCGTTGCTTGGCCATCAGGTAGTCTGCATAGCGCGTGGCAGGGATCGTCACGATCAGAAAGATGACGGCCGCACCGACATAGGGCGTGAAATTCGCGAGCAGCGATTTGAAGACACCGGCCTGCCGGAAGATTTCCACGGGGCCGATAAAGCTGAGGAGCGAGACATCCTTCTGCAATGCGATCAGCATATTCATCTGTGCGGGCACCACATTGCGGATGGCCTGTGGCAGGACCACCCAGCGCGTCACCTGCCGTTCGGTCAGACCCAGAGACAAAGCCGCTGAGCGCTGGCTGTGATGGACCGAGTCGATGCCGGAGCGGAAAATCTCGGCCACATAGGCCGAATAGGTCAGGATCAGCGCGAGTGATCCCCAGATGTAAGGTGAATTCCACGGACGCGGAAGACCAAGACCCGGAATGCCAAAGCCGATCAGATAGACGGTCAGGATGACAGGGATTCCACGGAAGACATCGGTAAACGCGGCTCCGAAAATCCGCAGCGGAAAGAGGGCGGGTGATTTGGTGTCACGGGCAAGCGCAATCAGCAGCCCCAGAATGGCAATCGCCGGTGCCGACCAGGCGAAGATCATCACATTGATCATGAATGCGTCGAGCAGCTTGGGAAACGTATCGACCAGCGTCTGCCCGTTGAAGAAACTGCGCTGCACCTTGTCCCAACCGGGGGTCATCGGCACAAGCACCACAATCGCCAACACCACCAGCACGGTGCTGGTCGCGGCGATGATGGCGGACCGCCTGCGCTGGGCGGCCTCGTAGCGTTGGCGGCGGGTCAGACCCGCCGCTTTGTCTTTTGTCATGGAACCGATGTGCCCTATTCGATCACAGGAACGCCGGTTGCATCCTGCAGCCACTGTGCCTCGATCGCGGCCAGTTCACCGCTATCGGTCAGCGCAGTGATCGCCTCGTCGACGCAGGCCTTCAGCGGATTGCCGTCTTCCATCAACAGACCGAACTGGTCGGGGTTGTCGCTGGCGTCAGGGGCAAACTGGCCGATCACGGCAGAGCCTTCGATCATCACCGCAGACAGGAACAGCGCTGTCGGCAGATCAAACAGCGCGGCGTCGATCTGGTTCGCGCTCATCGCGGCGTTGACGTCTGCGTTGTCACCGTAAAGCAGCGGGTCACGCTCTGGCTGGATCACGCTTGCCAGTTTCGGCACAGCGGTCGTCGAACCAACTGCACCCCACTGAAGGCCCTTCAGCGCTTCCAGCGTTGGTTCGGTGCCGACAGCACCGGGGCTGACCAGTACGGCCATTGGTGCGGTGTAGTAAGGCAGCGAGAAATCAACGACCTGCTCGCGCTCTGGCGTGATCGAATACTGCTGCATGTTGAAGTCAAAGTTCTTTGCGCCCGGCTGGATTGCTTCGTCAAAGGACGACCGGACCCAGATCACATCCTCGGCAGCAAAACCCATTTCGGTCGCGATGGCATAAGCGACCGCGGCCTCGAAACCTTCACCGCTTTCAGGCGCATCGTTCAGAACCCAAGGGTAGTAGGCGGGGTTGCCGGTGGCGATGGTCAGCTTGCCGTCTTCCAGCGTCAGACCAGCGGCGCAATGGCCACCTGCCATAGCTGCCGTTGAGGCCAGCGAAAGCGCAACCGTCATTGAGAGAATTTTTTTCATGGTGAGAACCTTCCCGTTGGAACACTGCAAGAAGATATGGCGGGCATCGAAAGAGAGTCCAGTGCGAACCCGTGTGAAGTGATAGGCGCGCACGTCAGGAACGCTGCATTGATGGAAAGCTGGGCAGCTTTGCCCGCCGATGACGTCAGACCGCCCACACCCTGCCATAAGGCAAAAGGTGGTAGTAGCCGCCCTCTGTGTCCATATCGTGCCCGGACAGCAGGTCATGGAACGCAGCAACACCCTGCGCGCGCAGCCAGTCACAGCGAAGGCTGACGACCTCTTCCGAGAAATTGAAAAGACAGACCACAGGGCCAGTTGCAGCGAAACGGCAGAATGCAAAGACCTGCGGTGCCTCGGGAAAGAGGATGCGGGTCGGCACGGCGGCGTGAAACTGCGGCGTTGCCTTACGGCGGGCCATGATCGCGCGGGTGCCCGCAAGGATCTGGCCCTCTGGTGACATCCCCTCTTCGGCATTGGCGACACGGGTCCAGTCCATCATCGGGCGATGCAGCCAGCGGCTGTCGTCGGTGCGCAGGGGATCGTCGCGATAGCTTTCGTCGTTCAGCATAGCGGCTTCGTCGCCCATATAGATCAGGGGGATACCGCCAAAGGCCGCGATCAGCGCGTTGCCCATCAGAATACGGTGCACGGCAAGTTCGACACCGCGCGCGTCTCCGTCGGCCTGCGCTTTTTCAAGACCTGTCAGAGATGCGAGCGTTCCTGAAATCCGGCTGTCGCCTGTTTCTTCGTTGATCTGGAAATAGGCACCGCGCGCAAAGCTGCCGGGAAAGTCTCCGGCATAAAAGCGTGACAGGAAGTCACGATGGGCAAGACCCGAGAACCCCATCGCGCCTGCATCCTCATCTGTGATAGCCCAGCCGATGTCGTCATGGCAGCGCAGATAGGTGGTGTAGGTGGCGTTTGGCAGCGTCTCGGGGAAGTTCTCGGACAAAACCTTTGTCATCAACCGTGTGTCGCGCGTTGCCAGCGCAGACCAGTAATGCACCATCAGGTTATTGTGATAGGCAAGGTTGCCCTCGCGCCCTTCATGCTCGCCCCGGCCGAGATATGTCAGCATTTCGGACGGACCGACGATAGCCTCTTCAAGGTGGATCACAGCGGGTGCGGCGATGCGGGTACAGGCACGCAGAGCGCGCAACAGCAGGTGGACTTCCGGCTCGGACTGGCACCGCGTGCCCATCCGTTTCCACATGAAGGCCACCGCATCCAGACGCAGGATGTCGACGCCCTTGTTCGCCAGAAACAGCATGACATCGACGATTTCACGGAAGACCCAAGGGTTCGACCAGTTCAGGTCCCACTGGTGGTCATTGAAGGTCGTCCAGACCCATTTGTTATGGTCCGGCACAAAGGTGAAGTTACCCGGCGCGTCGTTGGGGAAGATCTCGACCAGCGTGCGCTCATAAGCGCGCGGAGCGGTGTCATCATCGAAAAAGTGATAGAAATCTTTGTAGTAGGGGTCACCTGCCAGCGCCTTTTGTGCCCATTCGTGTTCTTTTGCGGTGTGGTTCAGCACCAGATCAACGCAGAGTGACATGCCTTCACTGCGCATTCGTGAGGTCAGTGCCTCAAGATCGCGCATGGTGCCCAGCTCGGGATTGATCTTGCGGTAGTCCTGCACCGAATATCCGCCATCGTTGGGACGCGGGCGCGGTTTGAGGCACGGCATCAGGTGCAGGTAATTGACACCAAGGCTTTGCAGATAGGGCAGTTTCTCGGTCACATCGGGAATGCGCCCCGCAAAACGGTCGGTGTAGCAGGCATAGCCAACCATGTCCGACCGCTGGAACCAGTCGGGCTCAAGATCGCGCTTCAGATCAAGCAGCTTGAGATCGCGTGACCGTTTGCGCCATGCAGTGCGCAGCGTCTCGCGCAGGGCGTCGCAAAAGGCGGCGAAATCTTCCCTGTCGCCATAGAGCGTCTCAAGCATCGGCCAAAGATCACTGGCACTGCGGTCAAGGCGCAGATCAAGAAGCGTATTTCCAGAGATATCGCCGGACATCTGGGATCAGGTGATCACATCAGGTGCGGTGCGGCCCGTCCGCACGGCAATTTCAGCCAAAGCCTCGGCAGCGCCAATCACGTCGGCAAGCGCATCCTGCGGATCCTGATCCAGCGCATCCGCGGAAGTCTCGAGCCGCTCCAGATAGACACGCAAGGTCGCACCGGCAGTCCCCGTGCCGGACAGGCGGAAGACAACACGGCTGCCGCCGACAAAGCGGATACGAATGCCCTGACCGGTCGAGACCGACCCGTCGACAGGATCGTTGTAAGCAAACTCGTCCGCGCCCTCGACTGTCAGGCCCGAAACGGACTGGCCCACCAGATCGCCCAGCTTGGCACGCAAGGCGTCCATCAAGCCGTTCGCGGCATCCGAGTCGACGGCTTCGTAATCGTGGCGGGAATAGTAGTTTCGTCCGTAGCGGCTCCAGTGGTCCTGCATGAGCTGGGTGACAGATTTTCTGGTCGCGGCAAGAATGTTCAGCCACAAAAGCACTGCCCAGAGGCCATCCTTTTCGCGGACATGATTTGATCCGGTGCCAGCACTTTCCTCGCCGCAAAGCGTCACGCGGCCTGCGTCCAGCAGATTGCCAAAGAACTTCCAGCCGGTCGGTGTTTCGAAACAGGCAATCCCCTTGGCCTCGGCGACACGATCGGCTGCCGCCGAAGTCGGCATGGACCGCGCAACGCCGGCAAGACCGCCCGAATAGGCAGGGGCCAGTTCCGCGCGGTCTGTCAAAAGCGCAAGGCTGTCGGACGGGCTGACGTAGCAATGACTGCCCACAATCATGTTGCGATCCCCGTCGCCATCAGACGCCGCACCAAAGTCGGGGGCGTCGTCGGCGAACATCGTATCCATCAGGTCTTTGGCCCAGACAGGGTTGGGGTCGGGGTGTCCCTTACCGAAATCCGGCAGAGGTGTGCCGTTGCGGACTGTGCCTGCGGGTGCGCCCAGCCGGTTCTCAAGGATCTCGTGTGCGTAGGGCCCTGTGATGGCATGCATCGCGTCAAAGCACATGGTGAAACCGTTGCGGAACATCCCGGCGATGGCCTCAAAATCGAACAGATCGGCCATCAGGGCCGCATAGTCAGCCACCGGATCGACGATCTCGACCTGCATGTTGCCAAGTGTGCTGGTGCCGCGCGTCATCAGATCGACTTTATCTTCGGCAAGGATGCGGTATTCCGCGATGTCCTTGGTTCGCGCAAAAATCTTTTCGGTCACGCTTTCGGAAGCGGGTCCACCATTCGGCCCGTTGTATTTCAGGCCAAAATCTTCGTCCGGGCCACCGGGGTTGTGGCTGGCCGACAGGATCAGCCCGCCGTCAGCGCCACGCTTGCGGATTAGATGCGATGCGGCGGGGGTTGAAAGCAGACCGCCTTCGCCGACAACGCAACCCGCCGCACCATTGGCTGCGGCCATCCGCAGGATGATGACGATGGCCTTGTCATTGAAATAGCGCCCGTCGCCACCGACCACGAGGGTCTTTCCTGTGACGCCGCCGATCCCGTCAAAGATCGCCTGCACGTAATTCTCGAGGTAATGCGGCTGCATGAAGACGCGGGTCTTCTTGCGCAGCCCGCTGGTGCCGGGCTTTTGTCCGTCAATCGGTTGGGTGGAGATGGTCTGAACGGTCATGCGATTGCCTTACTGTTCTGTTGTCCTTTGTCCTGCGCCACGGCGCGATCAAGCGGGCAGAGTTCGAATGCCACGACGCAGTTTGCCGGCAAGGATACTTTGCTGCCAGCGATGGTCTTGCCGGACTGACCGGAGGTATCGACGACTTTGCGCCAGTAGTGGCCCGGCAACGCTTCGGCAAGTTGCACGCTCTTGCGGCCGCCTGCGTTGAAGAGAAGATACATCGCGCCGTGACGCCTTTCATAGGCGGGCGTGCCTCGCGCCATGCGCATCTCGACCGCGACAAAGCTGAGGTTGGCGCGCTGCCAGTCGGTTTCGGTCATCGCCTCTCCGTCGGCGCGGCGCCAGAAGAGGTCCGGCTTTCCATCAACCGCACGGGTGCGCGAATGCAGAAAGCGTTTCTGACGCAGGATCGGGCTCGCCTTGCGGACGGCAACGATCTGGCGACAGAAGGCCAGGAAATCCGGGTCGGCGTTCTCCCAGTCGACCCAGCCGATTTCGTTGTCCTGACAATAGGCGTTGTTGTTGCCGCCCTGCGAGTTGCCCAGTTCATCACCCGCAAAAATCATCGGTGTGCCTTGGCTGAGCATCAAGGTTGCAAGCATATTGCGACGCCGCTGGGCGCGGATGGCAAGGATTTCTGGGTCCTCGGTAGGGCCCTCGACACCGCAGTTGTCCGAACAGTTGTGATCGTGACCATCGCGATTGTTCTCGCCGTTGGCCGCGTTGTGTTTTTCGTTATAGCTGACGGTGTCGACCAGCGTGAATCCGTCGTGGGCCGTGACAAAGTTGACCGAGGAAGTCGCCGGACGCATGTCATGATCGAACTGCGGTGCCGATCCTGCGATATGTCCGGCAAGCGCCTGCACAGTCTGATCATCGCCGCGCCAGAACTTGCGGACGTTATCGCGGTATTTGTCGTTCCATTCGGTAAAGGGCGCGGGAAACGCACCCAGTTGATAGCCGTCGGGCCCGACATCCCAAGGCTCGGCAATCAGTTTGACCTTGTTCAGCACAGGGTCCTGCCGGATCGCGCGGCAGAACGGCCCGTCGCGGTTGAAAACACCACCTGTCCGCGCCAGTGACGACGCAAGGTCAAAACGGAACCCGTCAACGTGCATGACCTCGACCCAATAGCGCAGGGAATCCATAACCATCCGCAGCACAAACGGATGGTCGAGATCCAACGTGTTGCCGCAGCCGGAATCGTTCACATAGAAGCGCTTGTCTTCTTCCAGCCTGTAATAGCTGGCATTGTCGAACCCACGGAAGCTGAGCGTCGGCCCCAGATGGTTGCCTTCGGCTGTGTGGTTGTAGACGACATCAAGGATGACCTCGATCCCGGCGGTGTGATACCGCGCCACCATCTGCTGGAATTCCGAGATGCTGTTGTCGCTCATGAATCGGGGTTCGGGGGCAAAGAACCCGTAGGTCATGTAGCCCCAGTAGTTGCGCAGACCCTTCTCGACCAGAAACCGGTCGTCGATCGCGGCCTGCACCGGCATCAGTTCGATGGTGGTCACGCCAAGCTGCGTGAGGTGGTCAAGGATCTGGTCCGACGCCATGCCAAGGAACCGCCCCGCGTGCGGAATGTCGCGACGTCCGGCAGTCATGCCTTTGACATGCGCTTCGTAGATGATCGTGTCGGTCCAAGGTGTGTCCAGCCGAAGCCGTTCATGCCGACCCCACGAGAACGCCGGATCCACAACAACCGAGCGCGGCATGAATGGCGCGCTGTCGCGCCGGTCAAAACTCAGATCGCCGTCGGGGTGGCCCAGTTCGTAGCCATATAGCGCATCGTCCCAGATCGGATGGCCTGTCAGCCGCTTGGCATAAGGATCCATCAGAAACTTGTAGGGATTGAACCGGTGACCCAACTCGGGGGCGTAGGGTCCGTGAACGCGATAGCCGTACTGCTGGCCCGGACGGATGCCCGAAAGATAGCCGTGCCAGACATGACCGTCGCGTTCCGCCAGATCGACCAGATAGGTTTCTTGGCCGTTTTCGTCGCACAGACACAGCACCACACGCGTCGCATGTTGCGAAAAGACGGCAAAGTTGACGCCTTCACCGTCGAAGGTTGCTCCAAGCGGATAGGGCCTGCCAGCGCTAAGGGGAAATGGGTTCATTAATCCGAGCCAAGCAATTGGGAATAAAGCGCGGCATAAGCCGCTGCCGACTCTTGCCAGCCGACCGGATGGGACATCGCATTGCGTTGCATCTTGGACAAGCGTTTTGGATCGGCAAAGACATCACATAGCGTATCTAGCGCTGCTTCGAGCGCGCCCGCAGTGACTGGATGAAACTGGATTCCGGTCGCGACACCCTTGGCACGGGTGGCGGGTGTGTCGGGGATCACGGTATCGGCCAGTCCGCCGGTCAGGGCAACTACCGGCAAGGTGCCGTAGCGCAAACCGTATAGCTGGGTCAGGCCGCAGGGCTCGAACCGCGACGGCACGAGGATCGCATCGCCGCCAGCCATCATCCGGTGCGACAGGGCTTCATCATAGCCGATCCGGACAGCGACATTCGGATCATCATAGTTGCGGAACGCGGCCTCCAGCCCCGGATCGCCAGACCCGAGCAGGGCCAACTGCCCGCCACGGCGCAAGAGCGCGGGTAGCGCCTGCAACAGCAGGTCCAGTCCCTTTTGCTCGGTCAGGCGTGAGACAACCACGCAAAGCGGGCCATCCGCATCGGGCAGGCCGAATTCATCGCGCAGTGCTTTGCGATTGGCCGCCTTGCCGCGCGGGGTCTTGTAGGTCTGGATATGTGTGTCGACCTCGGGTGACCACGTGTCCAGATCGATGCCGTTCAGGATACCAGACAGATCTGCCCTGCGGGCGCGCAGCACACCGTCAAGGCCCATGCCGAAGTCCTGCGTCATCAATTCACGTGCGTAAGTGGGCGAAACAGTAGTGAGGTGGTCGGCATTGACCAGACCGGCCTTTAGTGCCGAAATCTGTCCCCAGTATTCGACACCGTCTGCATCAAGCGCATCGGCGGCAATTCCGAGGACTGCGGCGCGGTCCATCGGGGCCAGCCCCTGAAAGGCGATATTGTGGATCGTCAGGATGCTGGGCACGGCGATGCTGTCGCGCTTGAGGTAATAGGCCAGCAAGCCCGCTTGCCAGTCGTGGCAATGAGCAAGTTGCGGGGTCCACTCTGCAAGGCGACCGGCGGCGATCTCGGCGCCAGCCTGACAAAGCGCGGCAAAGCGCTCGGGGTTGTCCGGCCAGTCCTTTCCATCCGGCCCAAGATAGATGTTGCCCTCGCGGTCGAACAGATGCGGGGCATCCAACACCAAAAGATCAAGCCCAGCAGCCTTGCCAGCCAGTAGCCGTGCGGTTCCGCCGAAAAGGTCGTCCCAATCGGCGACGGTCTTGGCGCGTTTCATCTGCGCCATCACCGCCGGATACCCCGGCAGCAGCGTGCGCATGTGGATACCGAAGTCTTTGAGTGCCGCAGGCAAGGCTCCGGCCACGTCGGCAAGCCCGCCGGTTTTTACCAGCGGTGCGCATTCCGATGTGACCGAAAGAACGTTTATCATTGTGCGGCCGACCATTTGTCGACCATCGGCTGGGTGATCAGCGTCGTCCCCTTGTCTGTGACACGGAAGAACTTGGCGTCTTCCACAGGGTCTTCACCCACAATCAGGCCCGACGGGATCACAACGCCACGGTCGACCACGCATTTGCGCAGTCGCGCAGAGCGATTGACGACCACATTCGGCAGAACAACCGAGTGATCCAGAACCGCGTAGGAATTCGTGTGCACTTGAGTAAACAGTAGTGAATTGCGCACCTCGGTCCCCGAAATCACACAACCGCCCGAAACCATCGACGAAATCGCGATCCCGCGGCGGTCGCTTTCATCGTGGATGAATTTGGCCGGAGGCGCCATTTCCGAGTAAGTCCAGATCGGCCACTGGCGGTCCCAGAGGTCCAGTTCCGGCGTAAAGTCGGTCAGGTCAATGTTGGCCTGCCAGAAGGCATCAATTGTTCCCACATCGCGCCAGTAGCTTGGCGCACCTTGGGCCCGCACGCAGCTGTCGTCGAAGCGGTGGGCGATGGCCTTGCCGTTCTTGACGATGTCTGGGATCAGGTCGTTGCCGAAATCATGGGCCGAATTCGGGTCTTCGGCGTCGGCCAGCAACAGCTCGCGCAGATGCTTCCAGTTGAAGACATAAATCCCCATAGAGGCCAGCGCCTTGGTGGGGTCTTCCGGTGTCGCAGGCGGATCGGCGGGCTTTTCCAGAAACGACGTGATCCGGCTGTCGGCATCGACGGCCATAACGCCGAAAGCTGAGGCTTCTTCACGCGGCACGGTCAGGCAGCCGACAGTGACGTCCGCCCCTGCCTCGACGTGCTGCCGCAGCATCAGTTCGTAGTCCATCTTGTAGATGTGGTCGCCCGCAAGGATGACGATGTAGTCAACGCCGTAGCTGTCCACGATATCGATGTTCTGGGTCACCGCATCGGCTGTGCCGCGATACCACATGTCTTCGGACACGCGCTGCGACGCAGGCAGGATATCGAGAAATTCGTTCCGCTCGGCACGGAAAAAGTTCCAGCCGCGCTGGCAGTGCCGGATCAGTGAATGGGCCTTGTACTGCGTTGCAACCGCCATGCGGCGGATACCCGAGTTAACCGCGTTGGAAAGCGCAAAGTCGATAATGCGTGTCTTGCCGCCAAAGTAGACGGCGGGTTTCACGCGGCGGTCCGTCAGTTCCTTCAGACGCGAGCCGCGGCCCCCTGCAAGAACGAAAGCCATTGACCGCTGAGAAAGGCGTGTCGTGTCGGCCATGAATGAATCCTCCCTGGTATCCCTTACATTTTAAGCCGGAACATCAGTGTCGCCAGTGGTGGCACCGTGATCTCGACCGATTGCGGATGGCCGTCCCATGCCTCCCCTTGCGTGTGGACGGCTCCGTGGTTTCCTCTGTTGCCGCCGCCATAGTTGGCAGCATCAGTATTCATAACTTCTTCCCAGACACCTGGTTCCGGTGTGCCGATGCGCCACTGTCTTTCGACGGGCGTAAAGTTGCAGACAACGATGACCGGCGCATCCCCACCTTCGCCATAACGGACAAAGGCCGTCAGCGACTGGTCGGGGTCATTGGCGATCCACTGAAAGCCCGAACGGTCGCAGTCACGGCGGTGTAGCGCAGGTGTCTCACGGTAAAGCAGATTGAGATCGCGCACCAGCGACTGAATGCCCCGCTGCTTGTCGCCATGCAGCGCATCCCAGTCCAGTGACGTGTCGTGGTTCCATTCGTCCCACTGGGCGAACTCGCAGCCCATGAACAGCAGCTTTTTGCCAGGATGGCCCCACATAAAGCCGTAGTAGGCCCGCAGGTTGGCGAACTTCTCCCACTCATTGCCCGGCATCTTGGCGATCATCGAGCCCTTGCCGTGCACCACTTCGTCATGGCTGATCGGCAGGATGAAATTCTCCGAGAATGAATAGTCGATCGGGAAGGTCATCAGGTGATGGTCGTATCTGCGATAGATCGGGTCCTTCTCGATGTAACGTAAGGTGTCGTTCATCCACCCCATGTTCCACTTGTAGCCAAAGCCCAGGCCGCCCGCATCCACAGGCGACGACACACCGGGGAATGCAGTCGATTCTTCGGCGATGGTCATGATGCCCTCGACTTCGCCGTAGCTGATCGTGTTCATCGCTTTGAGAAAGTCGATGGCTTCGTAATTCTCGCGGCCACCGTCACGGTTCGGAATCCACTCACCGTCTTTGCGCGAATAGTCACGATAAAGCATCGAGGCCACAGCATCCACGCGC
>CAZOMZ010000012.1:0-19932 GCA_964581065.1 uncultured Loktanella sp.
GGCAGACGCGGTCCTTGTTGAGCGGTTCGGGGATGATGACGTGCTGCACGCGGGACGGATTGAAGTAACCCTGTTCGGCCAGATAGGCGACGCCTCCATAGCCTCCGGATTCCTCGTCCGCAGTGCCGCTGATCTCGATCGCACCGGCATAGTCGGGGTGGGTTTCAATAAAGGCCTCGGCGGCGATGATGGAGGCCGCAAGACCGCCCTTCATGTCACAAGCGCCGCGCCCGTAGATCTTGCCGTCGTCCAGTTCGCCGCCGAAGGGATCTTTGGTCCAGCCAGCGCCGACCTCAACCACGTCCGTATGGCTGTTGAAATGCACGCAGTCGCCCGCGCGGTTGCCCTCTCGCCGCGCGACAATGTTCCAGCGGGGGAATGTGTCGCTGTCGCCCGGCGTGCCATGGGCGCGGATGAGTTTGGTCTCGAAGCCGGCCTCCAGCAGCCGCCGTTCCAGATATTCGCAGATCAGCCGGTAGTCCTGTCCCGGCGGGTTGAGCGTGGGGATGCGGATCAGGTCCTGCGTCAGCGCGATCAGGTCGTCGCGGCGGTCGTCGATGGCTTTGGAGAGGGCGTCGGTCATGCCGATACTATTGGCCGGAACGCGCGCGCGGGCAACGGGCTGTCACAGCAATTGCATCACCGCGACACAAATCGACCCTAAAACCGGCGCAACGCCTTGTTTGACTGCGCCTGCCGCGTCAAAGATGCGTCAAGAGCAGACAAAGGACATAACAACGCGATGGCTGAGCCAGAACCCAAAGTGGCGGTCTTGATCCCGTGCTACAACGAGGCGACGCCGATTGCTCATGTGGTCAGGGACTTTCGCGCGGCTCTGCCGGACGCGGACATCTATGTTTACGACAATAACTCGACCGACAATACCGCCGAGGTCGCACGTGAAGCCGGCGCGATTGTGCGCGTCGAGACCCAACAGGGTAAGGGCAACGTCGTGCGCCGCATGTTTGCTGACATCGAGGCGGATATCTACGTCATGGTGGATGGCGACAACACCTATGAGGCAGCGGCAGCCCCGCGCCTGATCGAAAAACTGCGATCCGAGACACTGGATATGGTCAGCGGCGCCCGCGTGACCGAAATCCAGGAGGCCTATCGCCCCGGTCACCGGTTTGGCAACTGGATGCTGACGGGGCTTGTCGCCAATATCTTTGGCAAGCGCACCAAGGACATGCTGACCGGCTACCGCGTCTTTTCCCGCCGCTTTGTCAAAAGCTTTCCTGCCCTGTCGCGGGGCTTTGAAATCGAGACCGAGCTGACGGTTCATGCGCTGGAACTGCGGATGCCGATTGCCGACGTGGACACGGCCTATATCGACCGCCTTCCCGGATCGGACAGCAAGCTGAACACGATCCGCGATGGGGTCCGCATCCTGCGGATGATCATCCTGCTGGTGAAGGAAGAGCGGCCGCTTTTGATGTTCGGCGGGGTCGGTGCGTTGCTGGCACTGCTGTCGCTGATCCTCGGATTGCCGATTGTGACCGAGTTTGCGGAAACCGGACTGGTGCCGCGGTTCCCGACGGCGATCCTCGCCTCGGCGGTCATGGTGATTGCGGTGCTGTCGTTCATGGCAGGGCTGATCCTTGACACGGTCACGCTTGGCAGGCGCGAGATGAAGCGGATGGCTTATCTGTCGTTGCCCGCCGTCCGTGCGAAGTAGCGCGATGGCCGGCGGTCTCATCGGGCAGATCTTGCGGTTTGGCGCAGTCGGGGCGGTGGGGTTCGTTGTTGACGGCGGCCTTCTTTGGGCGCTGACGGCGCATGGCATGGATGCCTATGTCGCGCGGGCGATTTCTTTTCCTGTAGCTGTCGTGGTGACATGGCTGTTGAACCGCAACTGGACCTTTCGCGCCACGCGCGCGGGCAGCCGCAGAAGGCAGTTTGGCCGTTACCTGGGTGTCCAGATCACCGGCAGTCTGACCAATTATGCCGTCTATGCCGTCTGGCTGATGCTGGCAGGGACTGCCCAGACGATGATCCTGACCGGATTTGTGTTCGGGTCAGCGGTCGGAGCGGTTGTGAACTTTATCGGCGCGCGCCATTTTGCGTTCCAGCCGAATGCCACGACCGATACCCCAACGAAGGCAAGTGACACGCATGTCCCACACGATCTTTGACCTCGAGACGCGGCGCGTCCGGCGGATCTATCTGTTCTGCCTCTTCTGCAGCATCGTCTTTGTCCTGCTCAAGGCAACGGTGATCGCGATTTTCATTGATGGCGATCTGGTCTCATATGACAACGACAGCCTGATGCGGCTGGTCTCGGTACGCAGCTGGCTTGCGGGGCAGCCGTGGTTCGACACCGTGGAATATCGCCTGATGCCGCCCGAGGGCGTGCAGATGCATTGGTCGCGCTATATCGACGGTGTGCTGGGCGGCATGATCCTTGTGTTGTCGCGGTTCATGTCGGTGACGGATGCCGAGATCTGGACGCTCACGATTTGGCCGGTTTTCCTCTCCGTCCTGTTGATCCTGATCGTCGGCGCAGGCACGCGCCGTCTGTTTGGATCGGTTGCTGCCAGTTTTGCGGTGCTGACGACCTCGATCTGGCCGGTCTCCCAGCAGTTCTATTTCCTGCCGGGCAAGATCGATCATCACAACGTCCAGATTGTGCTGATCGTGGCTTTGACCTTTCTGGTGCTTGTCCCGAAAGCGCCCCTGCGTGCCGGTCTGCTTGCAGGTCTTGCTGCCGCACTTGCGCTGGCGATCGGGCTTGAGACGTTGTTGTTCATCCTTGCGCTGGGCGTTGTTCTGTTCCTGCGCGCCAATCTGCGCATGAAGGATGACGCCGATCCGCTGCTTGCAGGCTTCAGTGTCGCCTTGCTGGCGGGATCGGTGCTTTTCTGGCTGGGCCAGACGGCCCCGTCCCGCTGGGGTGCTCAGGTTTGCGATCAGCTGGGTCTGCCTGTGATTTCGCTAACGGCCATTGCCTGTGCGGCCAGCCTGATACCGATGCTGCTGGCGAAAGAGAAACCGGTGCTGAGGCTGATGATCGGTGCTTGCGTCACGGCGGTGGGCTGCCTTCTGGCCTGGCCGCTGTTGGGCCCCTGTCTCGGAGGACCATATGGGTCGTTGCCGCCTGAGGTGCAGGAGATCATCCGCGACGGGATCGTCGAGGCCCGCCCCGGTCTTGCCTATGCCCAGCGCAATCCCACAACATATTTCCAGATGGTGATGCCGGTCGCAGGAGCGCTGGTTCTGGGTCTGCTGGTCTGGTGGTCGCTTCCCAAATCGACCGAGACCGCGCGCCGCCGTGATACTCTGGGTGTCTTGCTGGTTTTGTCCTCGATCGGTCTGCTGGCCTCGTTCTCGCAAATCCGTCTGATCCTGATGAGCGCGCCTGCCGCACCTGTTCTGGTCGGTGTGGTGATGGCAGTGCTGGTGGACCGCTATCTGCGCACGCGCGGAGCGGGCAATGCGGTGATCATGATGGTGGCTTGCGTGCTGCTTGTGGCGCCACTGCTGGTCCGCGATCTTCTGCGCGAGACGGTCTTTGCCGGTGACAGCAGCGGGGGTGGGCGGTTGGATTCCGCGTGCCGGGATACTGAACTGATGGCAGCAGTGAATGAATTACCGCCTGCGGTGTTCCTGACTTCTATTAACCTTGGACCCGCCATTCTTGCCGGCACCCACCATGCCACGATATCCGGACCCTACCACCGGAGCCCGGATGCCTTTGCCAATGGCCGTGTCCCGCTACGGCTGGATGAAGCCGGTCTGCGGGACTATCTTGCCGAGAGAAACGCAACCCACCTCATGCTCTGCCAAAGCTCGAAATACGGCGACAGCTTTGCGACAGCCCTCGCTGAAGGTGCTGTTGTGGACTGGCTGATCCCAATTTCGATTGACGCCGGAGATATCCTCGTGTTCGAAGTTGCGCCTGAAAACTGAGGAGGCGGCATGTCATATCTGTTGGGCGTCGATACGGGCGGAACCTATACGGATGCCGTTGTTCTTGATGAAGCTGCCGATGCGGTGATCGCGTCCGCCAAGGCGCTGACCTCGCGGCCCGATCTTGCCCGCGGCGTGGGCGCGGCGATTGATGCGGCTCTCGGCGAGGCGGGTGTTGATCCGGCGGCGATTGCGATGGTCTCGCTGTCCACGACATTGGCGACGAATGCGCTGGTCGAAGGTCAGGGCGGGCGGGTCGCGCTGGTGGCGATCGGATTTGCCGAAGGTGACCTGAGCCGCGCGGGACTGGCCGATGCCATGCGCGGCGATCCGGTGATCCGGCTTGCAGGCGGGCACAACCATGCAGGCGGAGAGGCGACGCCGCTTGATGTTGATGCCCTGCGGCAGGCGGTTGAGGCGCTGGATGAAGGCATCACGGGATTTGCTGTCGCCGCGGCTTTCGCGACCCGTAATCCCGCCCATGAGATCGCCGCGCGCGACCTGATCCGCGAGATGACGGGCAAGCCGGTCAGTTGTTCGCACGACCTCAGCCGTGCACTGGGTGGGCCCAAGCGGGCTTTGACCGCCGTGCTGAATGCCCGCCTGATCGGGATGATCGACCGCCTGATCACCGCCTGCGAGACACATCTGGCGGCACGCGGTATTGCCGCGCGGCTGATGGTGGTGCGCGGCGATGGCGCGCTTGTCTCGGCGGCGGTCGCCCGCGAAAAACCAATCGAGACGATCCTGAGCGGTCCGGCGGCCTCGATTGCCGGCGCAAGCTGGCTGAGCGGCGAGACCGATGCGCTGGTCAGTGACATTGGCGGGACCACGACGGACATCTGTCTGCTGCGCGACGGGCGCCCCAAAATCGACCCGCAAGGCGCGCGCGTCGGCCCTTTCCGCACAATGGTCGAGGCGGTTGCCATGCGGACGTGGGGCTTGGGTGGTGACAGCGAGGTTCATGTCAAAGAGGGTCTTGAGGGCGGGCTGCAACTTGGCCCTCGCCGGTTGATGCCGGTGTCATTGGCGGCAATGCAGTTTCCCGACCTGATCCATGCCACGCTCGACCGCGCTTTGACGCAGGATATCCCTGCCCCTGACGGCGGGCTGTTTGTGATCCCCTTGTGGGACACGCCTCCCTTGGGGCTCGACAAGCGCGAGGCGGTGGTTGTGGACCGACTGGCAGGCGGACCTTTGCGGCTGGGGCATGCCGTGCAATCGCGGATGGAGAACCCAGCGCTGGGCCGTCTGATTGGGCGCGGGCTGGTGCTTTTGTCGGGGGTGACGCCGTCGGATGCCTCGCATGTGCTGGGGCTGGTGGATGCATGGGACAGGGACGCCGCCGAGAAGGCTTTGACCCTTTTTGCGCGTCGCCGGACCGGTGCAGGCGAACGGATTGCGGCGGATGCGACGGTGCTGGCACGCCGGATCATTGACCAGCTGACAGCACAGACCGTGGATTGCCTGTTGCAGGCGGGCTTTGCCGAGGATGATCTCGATTGGCCCGATCCTGTGGCGCTGGCGCAGCATCCTCTGACCAAGGCGGGCCTTGATCATCACGGCGGAGTAGTGCGGATGCAGATGTCGCTGGGCGTGCCTGTGGTCGGATTGGGCGCTTCGGCCCCGACCTATTACGGCGCTGTGGGTGCGCGGCTGGGCACGCGGATGGTGCTGCCTGTTCATGCGGGCGTTGCCAATGCGATTGGTGCCGTCGTTGGACAGGTGCGGATGCAGGCCACTGGCACGGTGACAAGTGCCGGCGAAGGGGTCTTTGCTGTGCATCTTGCCGAAGGGCCGCAGACCTTTGCCGACAGGGACAAGGCGCTTGCGGTGCTGGAGACCCATCTGAGGACAGAGGCCGAGGCTGCCGTCCGCGCCTCGGGTGTCGAGGAGATCAGGTTTTCGGTCAGCCGTGATATTTCGGAAATCGACGTTGAGAACCGCAAGATGTTCATCGAGGCCACCCTGCGGGTCGAGGCCTCGGGGCGTCCGCGCATTGCCGAAGACGCCGCTTGATTTGTGACAGTTTGCGGTGACACGCTCACTTTCGCGTCAGGCGAATTGCGCGATGCCCGCGCTTGGGTCACAAGGTCAGCGACCAATGAAATGTGACGACACATGCTCGACCGATTTGCCCGCCAGTTGATTGATCCGCCGCTGAACCGCGCGGGGCGCGGACTTGCGTCGGCAGGAGTTTCGGCTGATGCGGTGACGCTGGCTGGCTTGGCGTTGGGGTTGCTGGCGGCAGCAATGATTGCATTCGGCGCCTTCACATGGGCGCTGCTGCCCTTGCTTGCCAGTCGTATCGCCGACGGACTGGATGGCGCCGTTGCGCGGGCGACGCGCAAGACCGATTTTGGCGGCTACCTCGATATCGCGGCGGATTTTCTGTTTTACGGCGCGATCCCCTTTGCCTTTGTTCTGGCCGACCCTGCGGCCAATGGGGTTGCCGGCGCCTTCCTGCTGGCGTCCTTCTATTTCAACGGCACCAGCTTTCTGGGCTATGCCATTCTGGCCGAAAAGCATGGTCACAAGACCGACGCGCAAGGGCAGAAGTCGCTCTATTATTCCAACGGCCTGCTGGAAGGCACCGAGACGATTGTCTTTTTCGCCCTTCTTTGCCTGCTGCCCCAGTCTTTCGCACCTCTGGCATGGATTTTCGGTATCCTCTGCTTTGCGACTGCTTTCCTGCGGATCTACGCCGCCAAACAAAACTACCCTTCGTAAAGGAACTTTCGATGAAACACCTTGCCGTTCTTGCAGCGCTTCTGGCGCCCTTGCCTGCCTCGGCTGATACCGATCCGGCTGATTGGGATGCCGTGACAGCGGCCGCCAGCGGGCAGACCGTCTATTGGAACGCATGGGGTGGGTCGACCACCACCAATGACTTTATCGCATGGGTCGGCGAGCGTGTCGCCGAGGATTACGGCGTCACGCTGGAACACGTCAAGCTGACCGACACCGCCGATGCCGTTACCCGCGTGCTGTCCGAAAAGCAGGCCGGCGAGGATGCGGACGGTGCCATCGATATGATATGGATTAACGGCGCCAACTTTGCCGCGATGAAAGAGGCCGGTTTGTTGTTCGGGCCATTCGCCGAGCAATTGCCAAACTGGGCTTTCGTCGATGTGGATGGCAAGACTGTCCAGACCGACTTTACCGTGCCTGTAGAGGGTTACGAGGCCCCTTGGGCGATGGCGCAGGTTGTCTTTATCCATGACACCGCTGACTTGGCCGAACCCCTTGGGTCGATGCAGGCTATTCTCGAATGGTCTGCTGCAAACCCCGGTCGGTTTACCTATCCGCAGCCGCCGGATTTCCTCGGCACCACGTTTCTGAAACAGGCGCTGGTTGATCTGCTGGAAGATCCGTCGGTTCTGTCCCAGCCTGCAACGGATGAGACCTATGCCGAGGTGACAGCGCCGCTTTGGGCCTTCCTTGAGGAATTGACCCCGACACTCTGGCGTGAGGGCCGTGCTTATCCGGCGACCGGTCCTGCCCAGTTGCAGCTGATTGCGGACGGCGAGGTTGATCTGGCGATTTCCTTTAGCCCCGGCGAGGCGACTGCGGCGATTGCGAATAACCAACTGCCGTCAACCGCCCGCACCTTTGTTCTGGACAAGGGCACGATCGGTAACGCCTCATTCGTCGCGATCCCCTACAACTCGGGTAGCAAGGAAGGCGCGATGGTTGTCGCCAACTTCCTGATGTCGCCAGAAGCGCAGGTGCGCGCGCAGAACCCTGAGATCCTTGGCTACGGCACTGTTTTGAACATGGCCGCACTGAGTGATGCGGACCGTGCTGCTTTTGACGCGCTGGAGCTGGGTGTTGCGACCCTGTCGCCTGCCGAACTGGGCGCTGTGCAGGACGAACCGCACCCAAGCTGGATGACCCGCATCGCCGACGACTGGGCCACCCGCTACGGCGTGGCGCAGTAAGGCCTGACAGGGCGCGGCAGACATGCCGCGCCCGATTGCCCCCGTGACCCGCCGCCGTTTCCTGCCTCTGCTCCCCGCCCTCACGCTACTGGCGATGTTGGGGCCAGTGGCGGCTGGTCTATGGGGCACATTCCTGCCGGCCTTCGGGCATCTGCCCGCAGCGGGTCTGACAGGCCCCAGTCTTGAACCTTTCCGCGACCTTTTCGATTGGGCGGGGTTGCCGCGCGCGGTGATCCTGTCGCTGAGCACGGGTATCCTTGCGACGTTCTTTTCCCTCACCATTGTCACACTGGTGACCGCGGGCTGGTCAGGCACGCGGGCTTTCCGTGCATTGGAGCGGCTGTTGTCGCCGCTGCTGTCCGTGCCCCATGCCGCCGCCGCCTTTGGGCTGGCGTTTCTGATTGCGCCTTCGGGATGGCTGAGCCGCATCGTCTCGCCCGGGCTGACAGGGTGGGAGAGGCCGCCGGACCTATTGATCGTGCAGGATACTTGGGGGCTGACCATGACCGCCGGACTGGTGGCCAAAGAGGTGCCGTTCCTGTTGCTGATCATGCTGGCCGCATTGGGGCAGGCGGATGCGCGGCGCAGTGTCGTTGTGGCGCAGGCGCTGGGCTATGGGCGGCTGACAGGGTGGCTCAAGACGGTGTTTCCGCGCGTCTATGCGCAGATCAGGCCGCCGGTCTATGTGGTGCTGGCTTATTCGATGTCCGTGGTGGATGTGGCCGTGATCCTTGGTCCCAACACGCCGCCGCCGCTGTCGGTTCAGATCGTCAAACTGATGTCCGACCCCGATCTTGCCATGCGGCTGGAAGCGGCGGCAGGCGCGTTGTTGCAACTGGCGCTGGTGATCGGTGCGCTGGCGTTCTGGCGATTGGGCGAGGTTGTTGTTGGTCGGCTGGGAGCCCGTTGGATCGCCGCTGGCGGACGCGGACGATTTGATGGGCCAGTGGCGGGTCTCGCACTGGTTGGCGGGGCAGGTGCGGCGCTGGCGGTTCTTTTGGGCTTGGCGGTGCTGACGGTCTGGTCCTTTGCGGGTTTCTGGGGTTTTCCCGATGCATTGCCGGACAGTTTCACGATGAAGAACTGGATGCGTCATGGCGACGGCGCGTTCGAGGCGCTGGGCGAGACCGCGCTGATAGCCGCGGTTGCCGCCCTGATTGCCCTCGTTCTGACAATCGGCTGTCTCGAGGCCGAGTATCGTTATGGCCTGAAGTGGAGCGCACGTTCTGTCTGGCTGCTCTATCTGCCGCTGCTTGTCCCGCAGACGGCGTTCCTGCCGGGGTTGCAGACCATGATGCTGGGGATCGGTGCGGATATCGGACGGTTGCCGGTGATGATGGCACATCTGGTCTTTGTGCTGCCTTACGTCTTTCTGTCGCTGGCCGATCCCTTTCGGGCATGGGATGCGCGAATGGGCACGATTGCCAGTGCCCTTGGTGCCAGCCCCGACCGTGTGTTGTGGCAGGTGCGTTTGCCGATGCTGCTGCGCCCCATTCTGACCGCTTTGGCGGTGGGGCTGGCCGTTTCGGTCGGGCAATATCTGCCGACATTGCTCATTGGCGGCGGTCGTGTCGCGACATTGACCACCGAGGCGGTTGCGCTCGCCTCGGGCGGTGACAGGCGGGCGATTGGCGTCTATGGGCTGATGCAGACAGGGGCGGCACTGGTGCCATTTGCGCTGGCGCTGTTGGTGCCTGCGCTGGTCTGGCGCAAGAGACAGGGGTTGCGGCATGGATAAAGGGCTGGTTCTGCGGGACGTGGTGATCGCCAAGGGCGAGGACGTGCTGCTGCGTGTTGATCACACCATCGCACCGGGCGATGTGCTGACTGTGATGGGCCCCTCGGGTGTCGGCAAATCGACTTTGCTGTCGTTTGTCACCGGCACGCTTGCTGCCGGTTTTCGCGCCTCGGGGCGGGTCTTGCTGGATGGACAGGATGTGACTGACGCTGCCCCGCATGCGCGGCGGGTCGGTATCTTGTTTCAGGATGATCTCCTGTTTCCGCATATGTCGGTGGGCGCGAACCTAGCCTTTGGTCTGGCCCGCGGCGGGTCGCGGGCCGCGCGTGCCGCAAAGGTAGACGAGGCGCTGGCCGAAGTGGGGCTGGAGGGCTTTGCAGACCGTGATCCGGCAACGCTGTCAGGCGGCCAGAAGGCGCGTGTGTCACTCATGCGGATGCTGTTGTCCGAGCCTTGTGCGCTGTTGCTGGATGAGCCGTTTTCACGGCTGGACGCCACATTGCGTGCTCAGGTGCGCGAAATGGTCTTTGCGCGTGCAAAGGCGCGCCAGCTGCCTTTGCTGATGGTCACACATGATGCTGAAGATGCAGCTGCCGCAGGCGGTGCGCTGATTACGCTGGGTGGGGCCTGACAAACGTCTCCGCCGGTCTTGCCCGTGCACCTGATCCGTCGGTAGGATTGCCAGCGAAGGAGCACTGCCGATGAATGCTGCTGCATCGACGCCGTTGAAATGCCCTGCCGGGACGGTCCTTTTTCAACCCGGGCAGGCCTGTCCCGGTTTTGTCAGGCTCGACAAGGGATCCATCCGTGTAGTGCTGACCGCTGCCTCTGGGCGCGAGGTGGTTCTTTATCGCGTCCAGCCGGGCGGATTGTGCCTGCAGACCTTCTCATGCCTTGTGGAAGATAAGACCTATTCAGCCACGGGCGTTGCCGAGACACCGCTTGAGGGTGAGATCATTAGCAATGCCGACTTTCACCGGATGATCGAGACAGACCCCCAATTCCTTGCCTCGGTTCTGGGCGCTGTCGCAACGCGTTTTCATGACTACGAGCGACTGGTCGAGGATGTGGCCCTGACCGGATTTGATGCGCGGCTTGCCCGCGTGCTTTTGCGGCTGGCCGATGACGCCGATGAGGTGCATGCCACACATGAACAACTTGCAACCGAAACGGCCTCGGGGCGGGCGTTTGTCAGCCGACGCCTTGCGGCATTCGAAGGGCAGGGGCTGGTGGCGCGTCGTCGGGGCCATATTGCTCTGATCAAAAAAGCCGCATTGGAACAGATTGCCGCAGATGAAGGGTGACAGTGTCACCGACGCGGACCGTTTTGAGGCGTAGAGTCGGCTCGTAACCTCATACAAGGAGAACTCTGATGACACGCAATGAAGGCACACTCGATCGCGCACTCCGCATCATTCTGGGACTGGCACTGATCTCGCTGGTGTTTGTCGGCCCGCAGACCCCCTGGGGTTGGGTCGGTCTGATTCCGCTGGTGACAGGCGCGGTTGGCACCTGCCCGCTCTACAGCATCTTCGGGATCAGCACCTGCTCGATTGCGAAGTAGGGCTGCGAGGGCAATCTTTGTCGCCTCATACCCCCGGCCAGCCTTTGCGCCGGGGGACACGCACAGCAAGCATCGGTTTGATCAGCGGCGAGGCAAACCGGTTGAGGTCAAGCGCCTCGTGCACGCCGGTGACGACCTCGCCGTTGATTTGTGTCTGCACCGCCGAGCGTGAATAGAACGGTGCATCCAGCATGTTCAGCACCTGCTTGGGCATCACGCCTGCATCTGCGCGTGTTTCCCGCATCACCTGCCAGAGCGACCGTTTGAACCGCGTCCGTGGCGGCGCATCGGTGATGCTGGCGTTTCCGTCGCCATCAAATGCGATGGCGGTGTCCAGCGATGAACCATCCCGCCGCACCGCATCGTAGATGCAGATCGCACCGTCACTGGTCGGATAGCGCCCCCACGTCCAGAAACTGAAATCCTGCTCCAGCGCACGTGTGCCGAAGTTCGCGTCGAAATAGCCGTGGCCGGACCATTGCCAGCCTTTCGCCTCCAGTTCGACTTTGATGTCTGACGACGGCGCGAAAGGGCGCCAGATGTGGGTGCCATCCGGAGTAAGTGGCAGTTCGACCGAGGTCAGCGCATGGGGCGTGACCGTGATCCGTCCGCGCACGCGGCTGATCACTGGCGGTCCGCTGATCTCGTCTATCTCGATGATCAGCTCCTTTCCGGTCCAGTGCATTGATGAAGGGCCAACCTGCAGTGTGTCGGGCGTTGTGTGCAGTGCATCCCGCCCGCGGTCTGTCATCGTGAACCGACCGCCGCGCCCGTAGGTGGCGACGTTGATGCAGCAGTGGTTTGCGGGGTCTTTGCGACCCGACCACGCATACCATGGCGAAAAGACCGATCCGATAAATCCTATGACCGAGACGGCTTGCGTGCCGTCATCGCTGATCCCGTCGACATACCACCACGCGTAGCCGTTGGGCGGGACGTCGAGGTGGAAGCATGGTCGCTCAAGATCGCCGCGGCCGCGTGCTGCGCGGAGAGGGTGGCCATTGGCACCCCCGCCCCCGGATGCGCCCCTCCCCCGCAAAGATAAAGCCCCGGCACTGTCGTCCGCGCTGTCGGTCGGTTGAAGGCCGCCATCAGCCCGTGCGGGCTCCGCCCGTAGAGGGAACCTTGGCTCGCCGGAAACAGCGCGTCGAACCCTGCCGGAGTGGTCAGCGCCTCGGGCCCCGGTGTTGGCGTGAACTGTAGTCCGAAGTCCCGAAACCGGCTGAAAACTTGGGTCTGACATGGGGGTTTCTCCTTGGTCGGGTCGCGCGGGATCGGCGGGGCGTTCATGATGATTTCGAACCGCTGCATGGCGTCCGGGGCCACTTGCCCGTGATCTTGTGCGCAAAGGTAAAGCGTCGCATCGGTTGGCATCTCGCCTTTGGCAAGTGCTGCGAATTCGGCCTTGGGGTCATGGCCGAAGAAGACGGTGTGATGGGCGAGGTCGACGCCCTCGGGTGCTGCGGCGAAGGCGTGAACATAGGCCGAAAGGCTGCGCGGCGAAACATGGGCCGGCCTGACGGCATCCCGGATCCCGTCGCCAAGTAGTCCTGTGGCAAGTGCGTTGGGATCACCGTTGAAGACCACCGTATCTGCGGGGAAATGCACAGCTTCGGTCTGCACGCCCGAGACTTGCCCGTTCTGGCGTGTGATCCGTGTGGCCCGCGTGTTGTAGTGAAAGACCGCCCCGCGCGCTTTGGCGAGGTTCTCGATCGCGCGGGCCAGCTGGTTCATACCGCCCTTGACGGTCCAGACCCCGCGCGCCTCGGCCTGCCAGATCAGCGCGAGGATCGCGGGCGAGGCATAGGGTGATCCTCCGACATAGGTCGCGTAGCGCCCGAAGAGCTGTGCAAGGCGGGGGTCAGAGAAGCTTTGTTTCAGCAGACCTGCCAATGTGCGGTGCGGGGCCATGTCCGCCATCAAGGCGGGCTGGCGCATCACGGTCTTTGCAAGCGCAAGCTGGCTGGGCGCGGCTGTCCGCATCATCGGTCCATCGAAGGCGTCGAAAAGGCGGGCGGCGCGATTGCTGAAACGTGTGAACTGCGTTGCGGCCTTTGCGCCAAAGGCTGCGTTGATGTTGGCGATGTTCTGGCCCTCGTCCGCCACCAGATCAAGACAGGTGCCATCGTCCCAGTAGTGCCGCGCGAGGGTTTCAAGCGGGGTCAGTGTGACATGATCATGCAGGTTTTCGCCTGCATCGGCAAAAAGTGCCTCGAACACAGGCAGCATGGTCAGCACGGTCGGGCCCGCGTCGACAGGTCCTGCAACCGAAGCCACCGTCCGCATCTTTCCGCCCGCTGCGGCATGCGTATCAAGCACGGTCACGTCGCAACCGCGATGGGCCAGCCGGAGCGCCGCGGCCAGTCCGCCGATGCCTGCACCGACAATTACGGTCTTGGGCAGCTGATTTGGCATCTTCGCCCTGATTCACTGTTTCATTGGATTTACATTGACATATGTAAACTAAAATAGACACACTGGATTGCAAAGGAGAGCCTTATGAGAATCTCTGAGCGAATTGATGCGGCGATGGCACGCGCGATTGCGCGTGGTCAGGGTGGCGTGGCGCCGGCCAAGCTTGCTTCTGCCCTTGAATATGCTGTGACACCAGGTGGTGCGCGGATCCGCCCGACGATCCTGACATCCGTGGCGATGGCCTGTGGCGACGATCACCCGGCGCTGACCGATGCGGCGGCTGTGGCGTTGGAAGTGATCCATTGCGCAAGCCTTGTTCATGACGACCTGCCCTGTTTCGACGACGCCGATATGCGACGTGGCAAGCCCGCCTTGCACAAAGCCTATTCCGAGCCGCTGGCCGTTCTGGCGGGTGACAGTCTGATCATCATGGGCTTCCAGATTCTTGCACGTGCGTCGGGCCGCGCGCCGGACCGGGCTCTTGCGTTGATCGACATTCTTGGCACGCGCACGGGGATGCCCTTTGGCATCTGTGCCGGACAAGGCTGGGAAAGCGAGGCCGAGATCGACCTCTCTGCTTACCATCAGGCCAAGACAGGCGCTTTGTTCATCGCGGCAACCCAGATGGGTGCTGTGGCAGCAGGGCAGGATGCCGAACCTTGGGAAGAACTGGGCGCGCGGATCGGCGAAGCCTTTCAGGTGGCCGATGACCTTCGCGATGCGCTTTGCGATGAAGCCACGCTGGGCAAGCCTGCCGGTCAGGACGACCTGCACGGCCGTCCCAATGCGGTTGCCGCATATGGTGTGCAGGGCGCAATCGGTCGCTTTGACGATATCTTGGGCGGTGCGATTGCCTCGATCCCGGCGTGTCCCGGCGAAGCGGCGCTGGCGCAGATGGTCCGTGCTTATGCTGACAAGCTGGTGCCTGCGGGCGCGCGCAGCAGGTCCACTGTTCCGGGCGAGTGATGAAAGATCTTGCGACGACAGAGCCTGCCGGGGCCCCCTCGCGCGGTGCAGCGCGCCGTTCGCGCTGGCTGACGCGGCTGATGGCCTCGCGCCGGTTCCAGCGCTGGGCGACGCGCTTTCCCCTGACGCGCCGTATTGTCCGATCCGAGGGCGAGGCGATGTTCGATCTGGTTGCAGGTTTCTGCCATAGCCAGATCCTGCAGGCCTTCGTCCGTCTGGAGCTGCCGCAGATGTTGCTTGAGCAGGAGATGTCGCTGGAAGCGCTGGCCCATGACGCCCGTGTGCCGCCAGACCGGATGCGCGCCCTGCTGGCCGGGGCCATTGCACTTGATCTGCTGCATCTGCGTCGGTCCGGCCATTATGCGTTGACGCGCCGTGGTGCGGCGCTGGCTGGTGTGCCCGGCCTGATGGGGATGATCGACCACCACGATATCCTTTACCTTGATCTGGCTGATCCGGTGGCTTTCTTCCGTGGTGAGGTGGAGACCGAACTGGCGGACTTCTGGCCTTACGTCTTTGGTGCAGGCGGCGCGACAAATCCTGATACTGCCGCGCGCTATTCGCAACTGATGGCGGATAGCCAGTTGCTGGTGGCCGAAGATACGCTGGCGATGGTCGATTTCCGCAAGGCGGGACATGTCATGGACGTCGGTGGCGGCACAGGTGCCTTCCTGACGGCCTTGGGCCAGGCCCATCCCGACCTGTCGTTAACGCTCTTTGATCTGCCCGCTGTTGCGCAGGTTGCCGAGGAACGGTTTCTCGCGGCGAGCCTTGCGAAAACGGTCGAGATTGTTCCGGGCTCGTTCCGTGATGATCCGCTGCCACAGGGTGCCGACACCATTACGCTGGTCCGCGTTCTCTACGATCATGCGGACGAAACTGTCGCAGCGCTGCTGCATGCGGTCTTTGCGGCGTTGCCCGCCGGAGGGCGGGTTGTGATTTCGGAGCCGATGACCGGTGGAGAAAGTCCGCATCGCGCGGGTGATGCCTATTTCGCGCTTTACTGCATGGCGATGCGCACCGGCCGCGCCCGTTCGGCTGCCGCGATTTCGATGCTTCTTGAAGAGGCCGGATTCGCGCAACTGCACAGTCCGAAGGCGCGGCGGCCTTACATCACTTCGGTTGTGGTGGGTGTAAAGCCAGATTGACACATAAGATGTCAAAATAAATTGACACATAGTGGTGTAAGACTACACTGTGCCTAGGACAGAGTGTCGCACCTCGAGTCTGAATACAGTGCGGCACGACGGAGAAGACCTTGGAAACAAACGCAGTTATACTGTCGGCCCCTGGCAAGCTTTCGCTTGATACAGTCGGAATCACGCCGCCTGCTGCGGACGATATTGTTGTCGAGATCAGGCATTCGGGGATTTCAACCGGCACGGAAAAGCTGTTCTGGACCGGAGAGATGCCTCCGTTCCCCGGAATGGGCTATCCGCTGATCCCCGGCTACGAGGCTGCCGGAGAGGTCGTCGAGGCCGGACCGGATAGTGGCTACAGCGTGGGCGAGCATGTCTTCGTGCCCGGCGCCAGTTGCTATGAGGGGGCGCATGGTCTGTTTGGCGCAGCGGCCCAGACAATTGTCACCAAAGCCGCCCGCGTGACCCGTATCGACCGCGGCTTGGGTGCTGCGGGTGCCCTGCTGGCCCTTGCGGCAACTGCCCGTCATGCGATGGCAGGTCCGAACAAGTCAGTTCCCGATCTCATTATCGGCCACGGTGTTCTTGGGCGCCTGCTGGCGCGGCTGACGATTGCTTCGGGTGCGCCTGCCCCGACCGTGTGGGAGATCGAGCCGACACGTATGGACGGTGCGCAGGGGTATCGGGTGCTCACGCCTCAAACAGACGACCGCCGCGACTACAGGTCGGTCTATGATGCATCAGGCCGCGGTGATCTTTTGAACGACTGGATCGGCCGCATCGCCAAAGGCGGCGAGATTGTTCTGGCGGGGTTTTACACCGCACCGCTGCAATTCGCCTTTCCGCCCGCTTTCATGAAAGAGGCGCGGTTCCGCATCAGCGCGGAATGGGCCGCAGACGATATGGTCGCCACCAAGGCTCTGGTTGAAGCGGGCACGCTCGAGCTGGCTGACCTGATCACCCACCAACAAACGGCGCAATCGGCTGCCGCGGCCTATGAGACCGCGTTCTCCGATCCGTCCTGCCTGAAGATGATCCTGAACTGGGGAGCCTCATGAAAGACGAAGTGCCGAACCTGAAAGATTTCGACAAGCGCCTGCGCGACGAAGCGGCGGTCGAACCGTCTCTGGAAGTTCCGCAAGGCGAGCCGACGTCGAAGACGCAGATCATTGCGATCTATGGCAAGGGCGGCATCGGCAAGTCGTTCACGCTGGCCAACCTCAGCCATATGATGGCCGAGATGGGCAAGCGCGTGTTGCTGATCGGCTGCGATCCGAAATCCGACACCACCAGCCTGCTCTTCGGCGGCAAGGCCTGCCCGACGATCATCGAGACCTCGGCCAAAAAGAAACTGGCCGGTGAGGAAGTCGCCATCGGTGATGTCTGCTTCAAGCGTGGCGGTGTCTTCGCAATGGAACTCGGCGGGCCCGAGGTCGGTCGCGGCTGCGGCGGTCGCGGCATTATCCACGGTTTCGAACTTCTCGAAAAACTTGGTTTTCATGATTGGGACTTTGATTATGTCCTGCTGGATTTTCTTGGCGACGTGGTGTGCGGGGGTTTTGGCCTGCCCATCGCCCGCGATATGGCACAGAAGGTAATTCTCGTTGGCTCGAATGATCTCCAGTCGCTTTATGTGGCTAACAATGTCTGTTCGGCAGTCGAATACTTCCGCAAGCTTGGAGGTAATGTTGGGGTCGCCGGACTTGTCATCAACAAGGACGACGGCACAGGCGAGGCCCAAGCCTTCGCCAAAGCAGTTGATATCCCGGTCCTTGCCGCGATCCCGCAGGACGATGACCTGAGAAAGAAGTCGGCCAACTACCAGATTGTCGGCACCCATCAGAGCCAGTGGGGCGCCCTCTTCGAAGGGTTGGCCGCAGCTGTGGCCGATGCGCCGCCCGTGCGTCCGGCACCTCTGGATCAGGACGGTCTGTTGGGTCTGTTCGACAGCAAGGACACAGGTGGCGATTACGAACTGGTCCCTGCAACGGATATGGATATGCGCGGCAAGAACGCCGCTCCGAAAGCAAGCCTGGAGGTCATCTACGACGATGCCTGAGGCTGGAACCCATATCCCTGCGGATGTCCGCGCGATGATCGCCAAGGCGACCTCGGAACAGCTTGAACGGTTGTTGTGGGACATCATTGTCGCGGCGCCGGCCAAGCCGGAGGACGTGCATTATGACGCATGATCCGCAGGCAAAGGGCTATGAGGTCGGGTATGACGCTGCCGGTGAGGTCGAGATCATCGAAGGTGTCGCCCGCGACCCCGAGACCACACCGCTGAGTGGCGCCGATCAGCAGACGGCCCTTGCCGGTGGCTGCACTGCAAGCGCCGGTTCGATGGAAGCTGCGGCCCGTGCTGCAGGCAAGGCCGATATTCTCGACCAATACGCCAAGGACTATCCCCAAGGCCCCCATGACCAGCCGCAAAGCATGTGCCCTGCCTTCGGATCACTGCGCGTCGGGTTGCGGATGAAACGGGTGGCAACAGTGCTGTCCGGTTCGGCCTGCTGTGTCTACGGTCTGACTTTTGTGTCGCATTTCTACGGCGCACGCCGGTCGGTCGGTTATGTGCCGTTCAATTCGGAAACACTGGTCACAGGCAAGCTGTTCGAAGACATCCGCGAAAGCGTCCATGAAATGGCCGATCCGGATCGTTATGATGCCATCGTCGTGACGAACCTTTGTGTTCCGACTGCCTCTGGCGTCCCCCTCCGGCTTTTGCCGCCCGAGATCAACGGCGTCCGTATTGTCGGGATTGATGTGCCGGGCTTTGGCATTCCCACACATGCTGAAGCAAAGGATGTGCTCGCCGGTGCGATGCTGAATTATGCCCGTCAGGAAGTGGCGGCAGGTCCGGTGCAGGCCCCTGTCGGCGGCAAGGCGGATCGCCCGACTGTCGCCCTGCTGGGCGAGATGTTCCCCGCCGATCCGATGATGATCGGCGCAATGCTGGCCCCGATGGGTCTGGCCGCCGGTCCGACCGTGCCGACCCGCGAATGGCGCGAACTTTACGCCGCTCTCGACTGTGGCGTCGCGGCGGCGATCCATCCGTTTTACACCTCGGCTATCCGTGAATTCGAGGCCGCTGGCCGCCAGATCGTTGGCTCTGCCCCTGTCGGGTACAACGGTACGGCAGCATGGCTGATGAATATCGGCGAAGCCTACAACGTGCCCAAGGCCCAGATCGCCGCTGCGCAGAACGCCTTCTTGCCTGCGATCTCCGAAGCGCTGAAAGGTGCGCAGATCAAGGGAACGATCACGCTGTCGGGCTATGAAGGCTCGGAATTGCTGGTTGCACGCCTGCTGGTCGAAAGCGGCGCGGATGTGCCATATGTGGGCACCGCCTGCCCGAAGACGAAATGGTCCGCCGACGATGCCGCATGGCTGGAATCACGCGGGGTCAAGGTGGTCTATCGTGCCTCTCTGGAAGAGGATTGTTCGGCGGTTGATGCGATCAGGCCTGACCTGGCGATTGGCACCACTCCTGTTGTCCAGCATGCCAAGGAACAGGGCATTCCGGCCCTCTATTTCACCAACCTGATTTCTGCCCGCCCACTCATGGGTCCAGCCGGTGCGGGCTCGCTGGCCCAAGTGGTCAATGCCGCAATCAATGGCAAGGAAAAGATGGACACGATGCGCGCCTTCTTCGAGGGCGTCGGCCACGAAGACACCGCCGGTGTCTGGGAAGGGTCACCGAACCTGCGCCCCGATTTCCGTGCCCAGCACCAGAAGAAGCTCGACAAAATGGCGCGTGCCGCCAAAGCGCAGGAGATGATCTGATGCCTGCGCTTGTCTCATATGTCGCCGGGGGCGCTGCCCCCGCATCGCTCCCCCGAGGTATTTGGGAACATGAGAAGGGGGGCGTGGCATGTTGGTAACTGACCATGATCGCGCTGGCGGCTACTGGGGTGCAGTCTATGCCTTTTGCGCCGTGAAGGGCCTTCAGGTGGTCATCGACGGCCCGGTTGGCTGTGAGAACCTGCCGGTGACCTCTGTACTGCATTACACCGATGGCCTTCCGCCGCATGAATTGCCGATTGTGGTAACGGGACTGTCCGAGACAGAGATGGGCGAAGGCACCGAAGACGCGATGAAGCGCGCCTGGGATACGCTTGATCCTGCGTTGCCCGCCGTTGTTGTCACCGGATCGATTGCCGAGATGATCGGTGGTGGTGTGACGCCTCAGGGCACTAACATCCAGCGCTTCCTGCCACGCACCATTGACGAGGATCAATGGGAATGTGCGGACCGCGC
>CAZOMZ010000013.1:0-18945 GCA_964581065.1 uncultured Loktanella sp.
ATATCCATTTCCTGCAACCGCAAGGCCATCAGACCGGCGGTGACATTCTCGCCCGACGAGACAATCGCGTCATACTCGCGCGCATCATAAAGCGGCGAGGTCTCATTGACCCAGCCCACCAGCTCATTGGTCTTGCCCGACATTGCCGAGACAATAACGATCACGTCGTAGCCATTGGCCACTTCCAGCGCGACGCGTTTGGCCGCACGGGCAATCCGGTCGAGGTTTGCCACCGAGGTGCCGCCAAATTTCATCACAAGCGTAGGCATGGGTCTTCCCTTGGGGATGCGTCTTTTCAGTCAGCGCTCCCTTTAATGCCGACGCAGCGGAAGGGCAATCGGTTAGTAGGGGTGCGGACGCCCGTCCCAGTTTTCGAAAACACCTGTTGTGTCTGGGCCAAGGGCTTCGAAACGGGCCATCAGGCCCGCCGCACTTTCTTCCATCGAAATCGCGGCATTCGGCCCGCCCATATCCGTGCGTACCCATCCCGGATGATAGACCCCGACACCAAAGCCCTCGGGCTTGAGGTCCATCGCCAGATTGCGGCTGAGGTTCAGCACCGCTGCCTTGCTCGCGCGGTAGATGTAGCCCCCGCCAGACGCAATCGTGGCCGATCCCATCTGTGATCCGATGATTGCAATCTTTGGCGCATCACTCAGGCGCAGGTTCGACAAGAGCGACTGCACCGTCATGAAGACGCCCGTCACATTGGCAGCAAAGGTGGCTTCCCAAAGACGCGCGGCATAGCCGCTTTCCAGCCGCTCGTCCCTGTCGAGATTGACGCCTGCGTTGCAGACCAACAGATCGACCGGCTGCCCTTTCAGCCTTGTCGCCAAGGCGCATTGCGCGGCCGGATCGGTGACATCAAGCTGCAGCATCGGCCCGTCTTCCGGCGCGCGATGGGTGCCGTAGACAGTTTCGCCCCGCGCGGCATAGGCATCAAACAGCGCCTTGCCGATCCCGCGATTTGCACCCGTGATCAAAACCGTCATCGCGTCTATCCTTCTTCTCTTGCGCCCAGCCTTCTTTCTCCCGAGGGCTCCGCCCGTTCGGGGCTGAAATGATCCACCGGATCATTTCCTTTTCGCCCCTCACCCCCCGCCGGAGGATCCCAGGGTTGCCGTCAGATGAGTTGCCAAAACCATCGCGCTAATTCGTCTTCTTCTTGGGCATAAACGGCAGCGGGACGACCGGTATGCCGTCTTCCAGCAGTTTCTTGGCCTCATGCGGCTTGGCCTCGCCATAGATCGGGCGCTCGGGGACCAGACCGTCATGCATATCGCGTGCCTCGCGGGCAAAGCGCCCGCCGACATAGTCCGAACTGCTTTCCACCTTGTCGCGCAGGGCCGCCAGCATCGCTTCGGTCGGCTTTGGCGGGGTGACGGCGGTCGAGGTGCTGACCGCAGGGGCCATCACGGATTTGCTGATCTTCGTCGAGCCGCAGGCCGTACAACTGACCATGCCCGCGGCGACCAGCTTGTCATAAGCCTCGCCCGACTGGAACCAGCTTTCAAAAGCGTGGTCCTGATCACATTTGAGATGGAACCGGATCATCCTGCTCGCCTAACCTGCAACTTAGCAAAAATAGCCTTTCGCCCGCGGCTTGCAAGGGCTGGCTAGCGGCCAAGGCGTTTGGGATTGAAGCTGGCGACGATCTCGCGCAGGGCCGGTTCGCTCAGCTTTTTGGCGGCTTTTTTCTGGCTGAACCATTTGCGGCGGCGGTCGTCACGCTCGGGCCATTTGCTGTGCACATGGGTGACGTGCAGCGGATAGACCAGCGTGACAATCGGCGCATTGTCGACCTTGCCGGGGCGCGAATGGGTGTAGACGCCCAGACAGATATCCGCGACTTCGCCCTGAAGTCCGGCTTCTTCAAAGGCTTCGGTTGCTGCGGCTTCGGCAGGCGTCTGTTTGTGCATCGGCCAGCCCTTGGGAATGATCCAGCGGCGGCGGGTCCGGCTGGTGATCAGGCAGATCTGCAACTCTTCCTTCTTCATGCGCCAGCAAAGCGCCGCAAACTGCGCCCGCGCATCGGTTTTTGCGCCGGTCCGCAATTTCAGCGGAAGCTGCCTGACGAGTGATTTGCCCATGTTCTCCCACGCAAAAGGGATTAAGTCTGCCTCATGTCAGACGATATGCAAAGCAGAGCGGCAGGGGCAAGTGGGCCGCCTCGATTTATCGGCTCCGAGATCTATCGTCATTCGAGCTATGGCGACTGGCACCCGCTGCGTGTGCCGCGTGTGTCGACGGTCATGGACCTGTCCCGCGCGCTGGGCTGGCTGCCGCCCGAACAGTTCATCACAAGCCCGCGCGCCAAACCTGCGGCCCTGACCGGATTTCATACAGCCGCCTATGTCGCCGCCTTGCAGGAGGCCGAGGCCCGCCAAGAGGTCGCGCCCGATATCAAGGACCGCTACGGGCTTGGCACGCCGTCCAATCCCGTCTTTCGCGAGATGTATCGCAGGCCTGCCACTTCGGCAGGGGCCTCATTGCTGGCAGGCGAGCTGTTGCGCCATGGTGGTGTGATCTACTCGCCAGCAGGCGGCACGCATCACGGGATGCCGGATCGCGCAAACGGGTTTTGCTATCTCAATGACCCTGTGCTGGCGATCCAGTCGCTGCGCCGGAACGGAGCGCAGCGGATCGCCTATGTCGATATCGACGCACATCACCCCGACGGGGTGGAACACGCCTTTGCACATGATCCCGACACGCTGCTGATCTCGGTGCATGAGGTGAACCGCTGGCCGCGTACGGGGGCTCTGGGCGATATCGGGGCAGGGCAGGTTTACAACCTGCCGGTTCCCGCCGGACTGAATGATGATGAAATGGCATTCATCCGCGACGCCCTTATCCTGCCAGTCGTTGAACAGTTCCGCCCCGATGCCATCGTCCTGCAATGCGGCGCTGACGCGGTGGCCGAAGACCCGCAGTCGCGGCTGACCCTCTCGAACAACGCACATTGGGCGATTGTTGCGGCCCTGCGCCCGCTTGCTCCGCGCTATCTTGTGCTGGGTGGGGGCGGGTATAACCCGTGGTCGGTCGGACGGCTCTGGACCGGCGTCTGGGGCACGCTGACCGGACAGGACATCCCCGATCTCTTGCCCCATCCCGCGCGCGCGGTTCTTGCGGCGCTCACATGGAACGGACCCTTGCGGCGGCATGACCCCGAGGCCCATTGGATCACCCATCTGCGCGACCTCCCGCGCAATGGGCAGATCGGCGCCGATCTGCGCCAGCACAGCTTGGACCATGCCAGACGGCAGCAGATTTGGGTCTAGGCGGCGCTTGCAAGCCCCGCGTTTGCATCCAATAGTCTGCGCATGCGTATCCTCGCCCTGATCCTCGCCTTTGCCTTTGCGCCAATGGCAGCCCGCGCCGACATACTGGTCTTTGCAGCAGCCAGCCTGAAGGAGCCGCTGGACCGGATTGCCGCCGAGGTTGGCGGTGTCACTGTCTCTTATGCTGGCAGCGGGACGCTTGCGCAGCAGGTCTTACGGGGCGCACCCGCCGATGTTGTTGTTCTTGCAAATGACGCCTGGATGGCTGTTCTGGATGAAAGCGGCGCAGTCAACCGCGCGAGCATGACAGACATTGCCAGCAACCGTCTGGTGATGATCGGCGCCGCTGGCAGTGCCCCGCTTGATCTGACGATTGACGCCATCGCGGCACGCCGCGGAGACGGCCGCATCGCAACTGGCCTGACGGGGGCAGTGCCTGCGGGTATCTACGCCAAACAGGCCCTTCAGTCGCTGGGTCTCTGGGACGATCTCTCGCCGCATCTTGCCGAGGTTGATAGTGTGCGGTCTGCGCTCACACTGGTTGCACGCGGGCAGACGCCCTTGGGGATTGTCTACCGCACCGATGTGCGCATCAGTCCTGACGTTGCCGAGGTGGCACTCTTTCCCGAGACGTCCCACCTTCCGATCCGCTACACGGCAGCGCTGACAACAGATGCCGAACCGACAGCCGATGTTTTTCTTGCCTATCTCATGGGTGAAGACGGGCAGAGCGTCTTGGCCGAGGCAGGTTTCCTGCCACCGGTCCCCGAAGGGGTGCACTGATGCTCGGTCCAGCCGAGATGACGGCCATCTGGCTGTCACTGCAGGTGGCGCTTGTCGCGACACTCTGTGCGCTGCCTCTGGCGGTCTGGATCGCCTATGTGCTGGCCCGCAAGGAATTTCCGGGGCGGCAATTGCTCAACGGGTTGGTGCATCTGCCACTGGTTCTGCCACCGGTCGTGACAGGCTATCTTCTGTTGGTTGTCTTCGGGCAGCAGGGCACCGTCGGGCGGATACTCTATGACACCTTCGGGATCACCTTTGCCTTCCGTTGGACCGGCGCGGCACTTGCGGCTGCGGTGATGGCCTTTCCGCTGATGGTGCGGGCAATCCGGCTGGGGTTCGAGGCTGTCGATCAGGGGTTGGAAGAGGCTGCCGCCACATTGGGCGCGTCGCGGGCAAGGATCTTTGCCACAGTGACCCTGCCGTTGGTGCTGCCCGGTGTGCTGGCCGCGGCGGTCCTGGGCTTTGCCAAGGCCTTGGGCGAATTCGGCGCAACCATCACCTTTGTTGCCGCGATCCCGGGACAGACACAGACCATTCCCACGGCCATCTACGGATTGCTGCAGGTGCCCGGAAGCGAGCCTGCGGTGCTGGCATTGGTCACGGTTTCGGTTGTCTTTGCGATGGGGGCCCTGCTGGTGTCAGAATGGCTCGCACGGCGCATGTCACGGCGGTTGGGGCGGACATGATCTCGGTTTCGGTCACCAAGGCGCTGGGCGATTTCGCGCTGGATGTCGGTCTTGAGGCACCTGCCGGCGTCACGGCCATCTTCGGACGGTCAGGCTGTGGCAAGACATCGTTGGTCAATGCGGTGGCGGGACTGCTGCGGCCCGACACTGGCCGGATCGAGATCGACGGAACAGTCCTCTTCGACAAGACTGCCGGGGTTGACCTGCCCACACGCCGAAGGCGGGTCGGCTATGTGTTTCAGGACGCCCGCCTTTTCCCGCATCTGACGGTGACCCGCAATCTCAGCTATGGCGGCACCCATGATCAGGATGGGATCATTGCCATGCTGGGGCTGGAACCGCTGCTCCAGCGGATGCCGGCCTCGCTGTCAGGCGGAGAGCGGCAGCGCGTCGCGCTGGGCAGGGCCTTGATGAGCAACCCGCAGATATTGTTGATGGATGAACCCCTCGCCGCACTGGATGCGCCACGCAAGGCGGAAATCCTGCCCTATCTGACCCGTCTGCGCGACGAGGTGCACTGTCCCATCCTCTACGTGAGCCACGATGTGTCCGAGGTCGCCCGTCTTGCCACGACGCTGGCTATTCTCGACAAGGGACAGGTTGTTGCCGCGGGGCCGGTGGGACAGGTGCTTGCCAATCCGGCGATTGTGCCACTTGTGGGGGTCAGGGATGCAGGCGCGGTGATCACTGCGCGCGTGGCGGGGCGGTTGCTGGATGACGGGCTGACCGAGCTCGCGTTCTCGGGCGGTCGTCTGCTTCTGCCCGGTGAACTTGGGGTGATCGGGCAGACCGTCCGGCTGCGGATACCGGCACAGGACGTGATCCTGTCGGAAACCGCACCTGAGGGGATCAGCGCGCTGAACGTGCTAGAGGTGACAATCACGGATGTTTCTCCCGGACGCGGCCCGGGTGTTGCAGTGGGATTGCGCGCCGGACAAGAGCACCTGCTGGCCCGTGTCACGCGGCGGAGTGCCGGACGGATGAACCTCGCCACCGGCAAGCGCCTCTTTGCGATCATCAAGGCAACCGCCGTCGGCCCTGAAGACGTCGGGCGCTGATCGCATCCTCTTGGATAGGCCCTTGACGTTCGATCACGCCAAACGTAGTTGAAGCGCAGGATGGCGAGTGGGCAGGTAGGTTATGCAGCGGATTGCAAATCCGTGTAGACCGGTTCGATTCCGGTACTCGCCTCCAGACCTAATCTGCCTCGCGCGACGATGCGTGGGCGCCGCCGAGATTAAGTCGCGATGTTTTCTTTTCTGAGCAATGGGTCATCAACATTAGCGGGCGACCTACAGCCAGATCCATTGTAGCTTTGGCCTAGCCGTCGAGGCAGCTCAGCTGGGAAACGAAAGTCTCAAGACACAAAATGCACCATCGCGATATTGTATTTGTTCATGCAACTGCGCCCAGAATGTCTGGAGCTACATTGATGCGGACGTATCAACTCGGGCAGCGCGTTGGTGATGCACTTTCGGATGAGTTCAAGACCGATATAAGTGGGATCCCTCGCCCCTCAGGTCGTTTGGTGCCCATCTTTGACCGATTGAAGCTGGCGGTTTGGGCAGCCCGCATCCCCAAGAACGCGATCCTTGTTGTCGGCAAGTCAGCGCTCAAATGCCTGAACCAAGAGGTTGTCCGTCGCTTGCGCGACAAGGGCGTCGTACTGTGCTTTGATCCCGTCGATGCAGACTTTCGGCTGGGCTCAGACCTTCTGCCCGATGCATACATTTGCAGTTCATACAGTCAGTTAGAAAAGATGAAGGCCTGGCAATCAGAATCGAACATGCCCACCGTAGATTTTCACCTGCTGCTGCATGCTTACGATTCCAGTTTAGAGAACATGCAGCCGGCCCAAGAAGACGAATTTCAGGCAGCTTACATCGGTCTGCCGGAGAACACGGTCATTCCCAACGCGCTTATGCCGCAAATCAAGATCGAAAGAGCTGGCGGTCCGAGGGATTGGCAAACCGTTCTTGAGAGTATCAGGCGCTACAACCTGCACTACTGTGTCAGACCTCCAAACCCGAACCCTTATCAAGCCAAACCTTTGACTAAGGTTGCAACCGCAGGTGCAATGAACGCTGTTGTGCTGATAAACCGCGATGCAGAGGATGCTGAAGAGATGCTGGGTGACGACTATCCATTCTTTATAGAAAGCCATGAGGATGTCGCGGTCGTTGACGGTTTCAGAAGGGCGCAGAATGCATTTGGGTCTGAGGAATGGAAAATTGCTCAAGACAAAACGCGTCGGGTAGCAAGACGCGTTGGCCCAGAGGCCCAGATAGACGCGTTCAAACAACTTCTTTTGGCGATCGGGAGCTAGAACATGCTTTTCAGGAAGTACAGCAATTCAAACAAGCCCGGTCACCATCGGCACACCGATGCGCCGACATTGGCTGGGCTCCATTATCACAAAGCCTTAAGCAAGCTTCATGAAACAAGAGAGCCTTTGTGGTATTTGGAAATCGGCTCGCGCAACGGTACGTCGCTAGAGCTGGTGAGAAACAATTTCATTGCGATTGATCCGGTTTTCGAGCTTCGCAATACGCCGTCATTCGGTGGTGAGCAGGCGCTCTATTTCCAGATTCCAAGTGATGATTTCTTTGGTTCGGGATTTCTGGAAAAGAATAGTATCTTGCCGGACCTGGCCTTCATCGATGGCATGCACCTGTTTGACTATGTCATCCGGGACTTTGCCAATTGTGAAAAGGCCATGCCTCCGGACGGCATGATTTGTCTGCACGACGTCTGCCCGTTCAACACCGAGCAGACGACCCGCGATCTGCGGTACATGACTGAAAACGGCTACCCTTGGACTGGAGATGTTTGGAAAGCGATCGCTATCCTGAAAAAGTATAGACCCGACCTGCAGATAGATGTTCTTGATTGCAGTTCGACAGGGCTTGCTTGCATCACTCATCTCGATCCGGGCAATGATACCCTCGCGCTGCAATACGACAGAATTGTCACGGATTGGCTTGATGTCGACTTAGAGACATATGGGCTTGCACGTTACTATGATGAGATATCACTACAAAGTGCTGAGCGCTTTCTTGAAGCCTAGCTGGCATCGTTCTGGCCTCTGGGTATAGAAGTACCCAAAATGCCATCGGACCCGCTTGCCAGCATCTATGCGTTTTCAGATCCGGTGATGGTCTAAAGGAGCGACAAAATTGAAGAAATTCCTACAACTGCCGCGCAAAGTTGCACAGCGATATGCGAGCGCTCCGGTCATTGCAAAGATCGACGGTGAGAGTGATCGGACCGCAGACGTCCTGGGGAGCGGAATTCGCGGGGGCTTCCTTCGTTCGAAGATCGACGAAGTTCTGGAAAGCCCTGGCATGACGGAAACACTGAAGTCTTCTGAATTGAGGCGGCTGCCTTCAGACGGAAAGCGGGTCTTGATTGACTGGAATGTCCCCGCGTTTGTTTGGGAAGCCATCCTGGGCAGCTCCACCCTTCGCAATATGGTTCAGAAGTACATCGGACCAAATGTGCGCCTGGACGATTTGTATCTGAAGAATGTTTTGGATGGTTTGTCGGTTGGCTCAGGCGGTTGGCATGATGACAATGTGGGATATCGGCTGAAAGTCTTCATGGTATTTGACACAGAAGGGACCCCTTCTGGGACCGTCATTATCCCACATGACCGACCCCGGATATACCAGGTCAATCTCCGTGACGAACTGAAACGCTTCACTGCATCAACGACGCAGGAAGAACGTAATGGCGAAGTCCATGTTGACTACGAGCCGGGTGATTGTCTGGTGTTCGACACAAATATTCCGCATCGCGGGGACTACTCTGGTGGAACAGGGGTAAGATACTGTCTGATTGCGGAATTCATTGATCGCAACAAAGCAAATCTGATCCGCAAATCCGCGCCTTGCGGGCCCGGGCAAGGAAACCGCAGGATTCAGATCCCGGAACTGAACATTGACCCGAGCGATCATCCTTTGATGGACGCGGCACTGCTTGAGAAAACCCAGTCCGGTTGGGACTACGGCTACAAGTAGCCAAGAGGTCAATCGCCGGCAGGGTATGCAGTTCTTCAGCGGCAATCCGTGTGGACAGCCATGAGAGATGCATTTTGCGGACGCGGGGCCATTTCCAAATCAGCCTCTGGGTTCTTTTGGTAATTCAACTTTTCCGCGAATTTGCGCATTAACGCGTGCGTAACGTGATCGCCACTATTGCGGGCCTCTCGGGGACGAGAAGGTGGTCGCATGGTGCGTTTTTGGGCGGTTTTTGTTGCAGGGTGGCTGGGGCTTTCGGTTGCCGTGGCGGACGAACGGGACGCGCTGTTGTTTGGCGTCGTGCCGCAGGGGGCTCCGGCAGAGGTTCTCGCGGCGTGGGAGCCGATTGCGGATGTCCTGGGGCAGGCGCTGGGGCGGCCGGTCGCGGCAGTGACGGCGCCTGACATTCCGACGTTCGAGGCCTGTGTCCATGCAGGCATCTATGACATCGTATACCTCAACCCCTATCACTACATCGTCTTCTCCGAAACGACCGGCTACCGCGCTGTGGCCCACCGGGCGGATGCACGGCTGAAAGGGTTGGTCATTGTTGGCCGCAACAGCCCCGTCACGTCGCTTGCAGAGCTGGACGGCGCGCGGATCGCCTTTCCTTCGCAGGCGGCCTTTGCCGCAAGCATTCTGGTCAGGGCCGAACTGCAGGCGGCAGGGATCGACTTTTCGCCGGTTTACACGCGCAGCCATGAAAGCGGGTATCTTGCAGTGGCGCGCGACCTTCTGGTGGCGACAGGCGGCGTGAACCGGACCTTCGGGCTCTTCACGTCAAACCACCCCGACTACGGGCTTCTGCGCGTCATCCACAAGACCGAGGGCTACACACCGCATCCCATCGCGGTGGCGGGTTGGCTGGATGACGTCACAGTCGAAAAGATCGCCCGAACGCTGACAGAGCTCCACTTCACCGCCCCCGAAACACTGTCCCTGCTGGCCATCGGACGGTTTCAACGCCCCGCAGAGGACGCCTATGACGATGTGCGTGCATTGGCCATGCCGGTCGAAGAGACCGGCATCAATCTCCAAGGGAGCCCGCCATGTCGTTCCGGCTGAAGCTCTTTGTCAGCCTCATTGTGGGGCAGGGGCTGGTGCTTGTCGGGACCGGTCTCTTTGGTCTGGATGTCATGCAAAAGCTCGCGCGTATCTTTATCATCGAAAGGGGCACGGATAATGCGGTGCTGCTTGCGGCAACGCTTGCAGAGCCGATGCTGTTCTACGATCTCAGCCGCATTGACGAGGCACTCAGAGCAGTGTCGCTTGATCCCACTGTGACCCATGCTGCGGCCTACGACATGACAGGCCGTCTGGTGTCCTATGCGGGGCCGACAGGCGTTGCCGCAAACCGTCTGGAGCTATCGGTCCTCGAGACCTTGCCCGTGACGGTGTTTGATGCCGAGAGCCGCTTTCATTTCGTGCCGATCAGGCTTGGCGATGACGACATCGGTGTGCTCAGCCTTGCCGTCACGCGAACGGACCTGTTGGAGGTCTTCAGGAACCTCGGGCTGGCCGCAGTCTTGCCTGCATTCCTTGCGCCGCTCGTGACTGTGTTTCTCTCCTGGAAGCTGGCGACGACACTGTCGCGCAGGCTATTCCGATTGCGGCAGGCCACAGACAACCTTGGCCAAGGCGACCTGTCGGTGCGCGTGGAAATGGCGGGTGAGGATGAATTTGCGGCGCTTGCCCGGTCGTTCAATCACATGGCCGCGCGGCTGGAAGAAGACCAGCAGACCCTCGAACGGCGGATGCGGACGGATTACCTCACCGGAATCGCGAACCGCTATGCGACCGAGGAAAAACTCGCCAGCCTTCTGTCACGGGACGACAGGCGTGACTTTCACATCCTGCATATCGATCTGGACAAGTTCAAACAGGCCAATGACACATTTGGCCATGAATGCGGCGATGCGGTCCTGTGCGAAATCGCCCGCAGGCTGCAAACCGCCGTCATGCCCGCCGAAGGGGGCGGGGATGCCACGCCGTTCGGGTTCGTCGGGCGCATCGGCGGAGATGAATTCATCGCGATCATTCCCGATCTTGGCGAGGACCAGACGCTGGAATTCGCCAATGACCTGATCATGCGACTGAATGAGCCCGTCAGGTTCAACCGCGAGCCGATCCATGTCGGGGCAAGCATTGGCATTGCGGGCGCTTCCGCGGATGATTCCGATCTTGATCCGGGGGCGTTGTTGGCACTTGCGGATATCGCCATGTATGAGGCCAAGCGCAAAAGTGGCAATGCGACGGTTGTGTTGGACAGTGTGCTGCGGGATCGTGGACGGGCCGAACGTGCACTGCTTGCCGATATCGGACGGGGCCTCGATGCAGGCGAGTTCGTGCCTTACCTTCAGCCGCAGGTCGACCTTCGCAACGGTGACGTTGTCGGGTTCGAGGTCTTGGCCCGCTGGCACCACCCGGAAATGGGGGTCCGCAAACCCGGCGAATTCATGCTGAGTTTGCGCGACAAGGACATGCTGAACATGATCGACCAGTCCATTCGTCGCAGCGCGATGAGTTGGTTTGCCGCGGCCCGGCGCGACCGGCCCGAGCTGGCACATGCGCGGATCGGTATCAACGTCGGGCAGCATCAGATGGCGGACGGACGGCTGGTCCAGAAACTCCAGACCCTCCTGCAACATACGGGTCTTTCGGCCGATGCGGTCGGCATCGAGATTCTTGAGAACACGCTGATTGACGACCGCAGCCAGCAACTGCGTGTGAACGTCCAGGACCTTTTGCAGAACGGATTCGCCCTTGAGCTGGATGACTTCGGGACCGGCTATTCCTCGATGTCCAACTTGCTTGGCTTTTCGGTCAGCAGGATCAAGATCGACCAGTCCTTTGTCAGAAACATCGACCATGACCCAAAGCGCAAGCTGATCGTCTCGGCCATTGTCGGGATCGGCCACGCCTTCGGTGCCGAGGTCCTGGCCGAAGGTGTCGAGACTTCGGCCGAACTCGCGGCACTGCGTATTCTCGGGTGTGACAGCGTGCAGGGCTTTCACATCGCCAAGCCCATGGAAATCGCCGCACTTGAGGTCTGGCTGGATGAAAGACACGCAGCGACTGGCAGCAGTTTCATGACCATGGCCTCCTAGCTGGCGCGCGCCTTTTTCAGTTGCTTTTCCAGATGCCGCCGGACCACGTGGCGATGCCGGCTGTCGCGGCCCAGCGCGCGCAGCAAGAGCGTGATTTCCTCGCGCTCTGTCTGGTTCTGCTCAAGGGCGTGAAACTGTGCAACGGCGTCCTGCATGGCAGCCTCATAGGCAGGCATCGCGTTCTCCGGCCCGAACAGGTCCTGCCCGATCTGCTGGGCACCGGCCCGCGTTGCGACCGGATCCGCTTCGAACAGGGTCCAGTAAAGGCCCGCGGCGAGATCGTCGGAATCGAATGCCAAGGCGGTATAGCCATTGGCCTTGTGATGGATGAAATCTGCAAGGCCGCTTGTGCGGAAACAGACGACAGGTGTTCCATTGCGAATGGAATCCGAGGCGATCACCGAAAGCGATTCCTGCAGCGACGGGACAAGGCAGACATCAGAGGCCTTGTAGAGGCGGCTTTTCTGTTCCTCATCGGTCAGAAAGCCTACCGGAATGACCTTGAATGGCAGCTTCAGTTTCGCAAGCGCGCTGTCATCGACGGCCCCGAGTACGGCCACTGCGATCTGGCTGCTCTTGTCGTGGAGCGTCGCAAGCTTTGCCAAAGCGTCGGCCGCAAGCGCAAAGCCCTTGCGCTTGTTGTCGGCTTTGTGGACAGCCAGCAGGATGACTTTCTGATCCTCCGAGATGCCAAGTTCTTCGCGGCACTGGGCGCGGCCGGGGGCGGGCGGCGCAGGGATCGGGTTATAGGTGGTGTGGATGGTGTGGTTGCAGGTCAGCGGAGCCTGTCCCAGCATAGTGCTGATCCAAGGGGAAATCCCGCATAGCACCATGTCGGGCCGCCGGCGGAAGACCATCTGCTTGAGCATGAAGGCCGCGCCGACCTTGACCGCCTCGCGCTGGTCGACAACGGCAGGGCAGGCGCTGCAGTCGGTTTTGTAGCCGTCGCAGGTCAAGGCGCTGCTGTAGTCTTTCGGTAAAGGCGGCATCTCTGAAACTTGCGCATTGTCCAGCTTGAACAGGCAACCGCCGGTGTGCAGCCAGTTGTCGCGGGCGATCCAGACAATCGGAAACTGCAGGTCAAGCAGGTCGGGCATGCTCAATACGCTGCGGTCGATGGCGCCCATGATGATGCAGTCGGGCGCATAGCGGTTGATCTCTTCGACAATCCGCTCCGAGATGCTGGTGCTGCCAAGTGTGACCCAAGTGGGCATATGGACGCCACGGACCGGCTGGTCGCTCGCCTCGGTGCCAACAGCCGGATAGTCGTCGGCTGAAAAGGTGCGAACCGCATGCCCCTGCAGCTTGAGCTGGTCGCGCAGGCGCGCAGATGAAGCGGCGGCACCCGCACCGCGCTTGATGTCAAAGCTGGTGCTGATCATTGCGATACGTCGCGCACCCGCCGCCGGTGCCCGTGCTGTTTCCGCCGCCGGCGTGATCCGCGTCACTGCCGCAGCCGCAACCGCACGCGCCGCCCTGAAGGGCGTGTTTGCGGGCTTTCGTGGTGGCATCTTGGCGACATAGGAATCGATCCAGCCGGGCTGATCAAAGCCGTTTTCCTGCAAAAGTGCCGCTGCCTTTTCCAGCGCCCCACGCATGATGTGGTTTTCATTGGCAAGCAGCGCGCTTTCGGCGGCATTGCCCGACGTCGCAGCAGCATCGGCCTGCCCGTAAAAGAAACTGTCGGTCGCGGTTTCAATGACCGGTTTGTCGGTCAAACGCGCAATTTCGCGGGCCTGTTTGTAGTTGCTTTCAACAAACAGAATATCGTCCCTGCCACCATAAACCTCGGCCTTGAAGGGGGCGTGTGCCCGCAGCCGACGCCGTTCCTCCGCGCTGGGCAAGTCCAGCATGATCAGCTCTTTGTAGGACACCTCATGCGCTTCGAGCCATGCGACGGTTTCGGGGCGGTATTTCTCGAGCCGGGATGTGACGATCGCACTGATTTCCTTTTGCGGAATGAAAAGCGGTGCTGCGTTCAGCAGGAAGTCGATATATTTGGGGCCGTCATCATTTTCGGCATCGGTCGGATCGATACAGAGAACACCGTCCATGTCGAAACAGGCACTTTCGGCGACAATGTGATTGCGGTAGTTCCACTGGAACACCCGCGGCTGTGCGACCCGCGACAGAACGATGTGTTTCGGCGCGCTCCTGACCTTATCGGGAAGGCCGAAGACAGCGCAGAATGTCAGGTCGAAATCCATCTCGAGGGCGGCGATGCGGCTTTTGACGCGCCGGAACTCCGCGCCGGTGTTGACCGAGTCGTCGACGATCAGCACACGCGGCAGGTCTGGCTGCCCGTCCAGCTGTCGCCGCCGTCCTTTGCGCCGCGAATGCATGAACAGAAACGAGTCGAGATCAAGGAAGGTCACATTCTTGATCGTCGCGATCATGGTCGCCGGAACAATCCCCGATTTGGGTATCCCGACAACATAGTCAACGGCGGGCAGTCGGGCGGCATTTTCCGAAATGATCCGGGACATATCTGCATAGCTGCGATAGCTCAGTGACATGGGATATCCTTTTGCTGGCGTTGATGATCGCGTTTGAATCAAATTTTCCCGATCATTATCCGCCAACTCTTTACGTCATCTTAAGCGCTGCACCCTTAATCAGGCTGCGAACGAGATTGATGAGGATAGCAGTATGAAGAAGTTGAAAATCGCGGTTCTGTCTTCCGTGTTGGCGCTGGGCTTGGGTCAGGCGGGGCATGCCGTCTATTCCCAGACCGAGCTGGAAATCCTGCGCGACCTGATCGATGAAGGCGATACTGAGGCTATCCTGGCCTTTATCGCAGCCAACCCGACCCTGCTTGATGGCGATGATCCGCTTGCGCTGGCCCTGCGTGACTTTATCGAGATGCGGCAAACGGTTCTGGGCCGTATCTTCGGGCCTGCTCTGCCGAATATCGAAAACGTGCCCGATCTGCCGCCCGGCACGACATCCGAAATACTTTTTGCCTCTGGCTCGCTTTCGGATTTCGGCTCTTGAACTGAGGGACCGATCGTCGTCAACGGCGGCCGATGACCTGCTACACATCCGGAATCCGCGGCACACAAAAGCAGTGCTGCGGGTCTGCCGCCCCCTCCCTGACTGTTCCGCGATGCGGCTGTGCGATGCCGCGTTGAGGTGACGCCCCCCTGTGCCGCCCGCTTTTCCGTTGCGCGACTGGGGCTGCGCACCCGTTTCGGTTGGCCTTCAATATTGCTGCCCATCCCCTTCTGTGGCATGAAGCGTCAAACCTCCGGAACGAAAGAGTTTGCGCGTGACCGACTACAAAGCCCGCCGCATCATGATGGTTGATACGCAAGTGCGCCCATCTGACGTAACCAAATTCCCGATTATCGACGCGATGCTCAGTGTTCCGCGCGAATCCTATGTGCCGGACCGCAAGCGCGAGGCTGCCTATATCGGTGAAAACCTCGCAATCGATTCTGCGCGGGTCATGCTGGAGCCACGCACGCTGGCAAAGATGCTTGAATCGCTGGACGTGCAGCCCTCGCATGTTGCTCTCGATATCGGGTGCGGGCTTGGGTATTCGACAGCTGTGCTGGCACAGCTTTGCGATTTTGTGGTTGCCGTCGAAGATGACGAAGAGCGCGCGCAAGAGGCGCAAAGCATTCTCTCTGAAAACGGTGTCGACAATGCCGCCGTGATGACTGCACCACTGGCCGAAGGTTCCGCAAAGTCCGGACCCTACGATGTCATCATGATACAAGGCGGGGTCGAGGCGGTGCCAGAGGCATTGCTTGATCAGCTGCGTGAAGGCGGCCGCATTGCTTGCGTCTTCCTTGAAGGCAGCCTTGGCGTGGTGCGGATCGGCTACAAGATTGACGGGGCGGTGAACTGGCGCTTTGCCTTCAACGCCGGTGCGCCCGTATTGCCGGGCTTCGAAAAACCACGCGCATTTGCATTGTAATTGATCGTCTGCGGGTCCTCCCGCGTATGAGATTAGAACTGACCCGGAAGGTGACGCATGTTTGAACGTAAAGGATTGGCCATTCTGGCCGCTGTCTTCACATTGGCATCCGCACCTGCGGTGCAGGCCCAGTCGCTGTCCGAGGCGCTGGCCTCTGCCTATAACAACTCGGGTCTGCTTGAACAGAACCGTGCTTTGCTGCGCGCCGCTGACGAAGGTGTGGCCCAGTCCGTTGCGGCGACCCTGCCTGTGATCAACTGGTCCCTGTCGGCCACCCGCACCCGTGTCACGACGCCGGTTGCCACGACCTCAAACGCCGCCAATGCGCGGATTTCCGGCAGCCTGACACTTTATGATGGCGGGACGGGCGATATTGCCATCGAGGCCCAGAAAGAAATCGTTCTGGCGACCCGTCAGGCCCTGCGCGGTATCGAACAGGACGTGCTTCTGCGGGCTGTTCAGGCCTACGCCAATGTGTTGAGCGCGCAGGAATTCGTGCAGCTGCGCGAAAGCAACGTCCGTCTGATCACGCAGGAATTCCGCGCGGCACAGGACCGTTTCGAAGTGGGCGAAGTGACCCGGACCGACGTGTCCCTCGCCGAGGCGCGCCTGGCCTCCGCCCGCAGCCTTCTGGCATCGGCGCAAGGTGACCTTGCTGTTGCCGCCGAAGAATTCCGTGCGGCCTCGGGACGTTTGCCGACCAGCCCGCGTGCGGTCAATCCTGCACCGGTCTCGCGCACCCTGAACGAAGCCAAGGCCTTCGCTGTTCGCAATCATCCGCGTATTCTTGAATCGCAGCATTCGGTTGCGGCGGCCGAGCTGAACATCCGCCGCGCCGAAGCAGCGACTCAGCCGCGCGTCACGCTGGACGGCTTTGTTGCGATGGATCAGGACGGCAACGAATCCGGTCAGATCGGGATCAACGTTGGTGGGCCGATCTATTCGGGTGGTCTGCTCTCCAGTCAGGTGCGCCAGTTCCGCGCGAACCGCGATGCGGCGCGTGCGGGCCTGTTGCTGGTGACCCAGTCGGTCGAACAGCAGGTCGCCAACGCCTTTGCCCAGCTTCAGGTGGCCCGCGCCACACGGCTGGCATCCGAACAACAGATCAGCGCGGCACAGATCGCCTTTGACGGTGTCCGCGAAGAGGCGCAGCTTGGATCGCGCACCACGCTTGACGTGCTGAACGCCGAGCAGGAACTGCTTGATGCCCGTGCCGGCCGCATTGCGGCCCAGTCCAACGAGGTTGTCGCCTCCTATGCCTTGCTGGCATCGATGGGTCTGCTGACGGCGGATCATCTCAACCTTGCTGTGCAGCAGTATGATCCATCGGCCTATTACAATCTGGTCAAGGATTCCCCGAGCCCGCTGTCCGAACAGGGCCGCGCGCTGGACCGCGTGCTGGAAGCCATCGGGCAGAACTAACCCCAGAGTTGTCTATCCGTTGATTTTCGGTTAATTTTCAGCCTGGGGACGCTTACATACGGGATAATCAGCCATGTCTAAGGGCGATGAGATTGACGAACTGGTCTCTTCGGTGCGTAATTTCGTGGCACATAAGGATTCCCATCGTATGGCGACGCCGACGCCCGCAGAGAGATTGGTGCTGACCGCTGACACCCGTTTGTCGGACGAACAGGTCAAAGCCATTGATGCCGAATGGGAAGCCGAGTTGCGCGCACTTGAGGCCGCAGGGATTGTTGCTCCGGGAAAGGCGCTTGAGCTTTCGATTGCTGAACTGGAAGCCGCCGTGGCCAAGCTGCCTGACGATTGGGAACCGGAAAAGCAGGTGCTGACATTGGATCAACCGGTTGTTGAAGAACCCGAGGTCCCTGCCCAAGCTGTTGAAGAAAAGGCGGAAAGTCCCGATGCGCCCTTCGACATGGCAGCCCTTGAAAGCCTCATCGCCTCCAAGATGGGCACCTTGATCGATCAGGACGCCTTGCGTGCGCTGGTCGCCAAAACCGTGCATGAGGAACTGAGCGGAGAGCTGGGCGAACGCATTACACGCAATGTGCGCAAACTGGTCCGTCGCGAGATCAACCGCGTGATGACCAGCCGCGACCTGACGGGCGACTAACCCGCCAGCGTCAGCAACCGGTCAATGTCGAAATGGGTCTCGAGATGGTCGGCCAGCGCGTCCAGCGTCGCCTCTACGCCTGCACCATAGTTGTGCCCCGCGACCGGCTTGCCCAGATTCGCAAAAAAGGCACTGCGAAAGCCGTCAGCGCTGAAGAGCCCGTGAAGATAGCACCCTTTGATCCGCCCGTCTTCCGAGGCCGCCCCCTCGCCGCGTCCGTCCAGTGACAGCCATGCGCGGGCTGTGTCGGGCCCTTCGGTTACGCCGATGTGGATTTCATAGCCCGAGACCGCATCACCCGTCGGCAGATAGCTGGCATTCGACAGCGCCAGTCGCTTTTGCGGAACCATGACTGTGCTGACGTCCAAAAGCCCGAGGCCCGCAACGCTGGTGGCCGGCCCTTCGATGCCATCGGGGTCGTGAATCTCTTTGCCCAACATCTGATAGCCGCCGCAAATACCCAGCACATGACCACCGCGCCGCACATGGGCCGCGAGGTCGATGTCCCAGCCCTGCGCGCGGAAATGCGCAAGGTCGGCGATTGTGGACTTGGACCCCGGGATAATCACCAGATCGGCGTCGCCGGGTAGGGGGCGGCCTGCTTCGATGACCTCAACGCTGATCTCGGGGGTGGCCGAAAGCGGATCAAGGTCGTCAAAGTTGGCAATCCGGTTGAGGCGCGGCACGGCGATCTTGAGCGTGCCGCCCTTCTTGCTGGCGATGTCCATGACATCCTCGGCGGGCAGGCGCCATGCATCCGCGAACCACGGCACAATTCCCAAGGGTGCCCAGCCCGTCTTTTCGGCGATGATGTCCATCCCGTCATGAAAGAGCGTCGGATCGCCGCGGAATTTGTTAATGGCAAAGCCCTTGATCAACGCACGGTCTTCGGGCGGGAGCACCGCATCGGTGCCGACCAATTGTGCGATCACACCACCACGGTCGATATCGCCGATCAGGATGACGGGGACATTCGCCTCGGTCGCAAAGCCCATATTGGCGAGGTCGCCTGCGCGCAGGTTCACTTCGGCGGGGCTGCCAGCACCGTCGACCATGAGAAGAGCGCG
>CAZOMZ010000014.1:0-2358 GCA_964581065.1 uncultured Loktanella sp.
CCGCGGGCATCGTCAACCCCATCAACCCACTTCTAGACGCCGAGCATATCGCAGGCATCCTGCGCGAAACCAATGCCAAGGTTCTGGTCACGCTGAAGGCCTTCCCGAAAACCGATGTGGCCCAGAAAGCCGCCGAGGCCGTGCGCCTTGCCCCCAATGTCACGCATGTGCTGGAAGTCGACCTGCTGCGCTACCTGACGGGTTTGAAAAAATTCATCGTGCCGCTGATCCGGCCCAAGAACCCTGTGGCCCACAAGGCAACAGTGCTGGATTTCAATGCAACGCTCGACAAGCAGCCCAAGACGCTCAGCTTTGAGGACAGCAAGACCGACCGCGTTGCTGCCTATTTCCACACTGGCGGAACGACCGGCATGCCGAAAGTCGTGCAGCACAAGTATTCGGGTATCATCTACAACGCATGGCTGGGCGACCGGCTGCTCTTTACCGAAGAAGACGTGCAGATCTGTCCGCTGCCACTGTTCCACGTCTTTGCAACGATCGTATCATTGGGGGCTTCGCTTGGTTCAGGGGCGCAGATCGTCTTTCCGACACCGCAGGGCTACCGTGGCGAAGGCGTCTTCGACAACTTCTGGAAGCTGGTTGAAAAGCACAAAGTCACCTTCATGATCACCGTGCCCACCGCCATGTCTGCCCTGATGCAGCGCAAGGTCGATGCGGATATCTCTTCGCTCAAACTGGCGTTCTGCGGGTCCGCGCCTTTGCCATTGGAACTCTACCGCCGGTTTGAAGAGGCAGCAGGTGTGACCATCTGCGAAGGCTACGGTCTGACCGAAGCGACCTGCCTTGTGTCGATCAACCCGCCGGGCGGTGAAAAGCGGGTCGGTTCGATTGGTGTCTCCTTCCCATATACAGACGTGCGGATCATCTCTCCCGCCACGGGCGAGGAACTGGGCGTGGACGAGATTGGCGAAATCTGCGTGTCAAACCCCGGCGTTGCAGATGGCGATACCTATACCGAGCCTGACAAGAATGCCGACCTTTACCGGCCCGGCAACAAATCCAACACGCAATTCCTGCGGACAGGCGATCTGGGGCGCAAGGATGCAGACGGATATCTCTGGATCACGGGACGTGCCAAGGATCTGATCATCCGCGGCGGACACAACATTGATCCCGCCGAGATCGAAGAGGCACTGGCAGGACATGACGCCGTTGCCTTTGCAGGGGCGATCGGGCAGCCCGACAAACACGCGGGCGAAGTACCTTGCGTCTACGTCGAACTGGTCGATGGAGCGACTGTCACCGAGGCCGAACTGATGGACTATGCCAAGTCGCATATTCACGAACGCGCGGCCCATCCAAAGCACCTTGAAGTACTGGACGAACTGCCCAAGACCGCCGTCGGGAAGATCTTCAAACCTGACCTGCGCAAGCGCGCGATCACCCGCATCTTCGATGAAGCACTGGCCGAGGTCGATGCCGAGGTGACCTCTGTGACCGAGCACAAAAAGCGCGGACTGGTTGCCCATATCGCAAAAACCGGCACAGTGACCGACGAAGAAATCGGTAAAGCGCTGAATGCCTACACTATCCCTTGGGAGATTGCGGACTAGGTCTTCAGCGAAACGACCAATAGAAGGATCGCTGACATGGCTAAACTCGCTTTTCTCGGACTCGGCGTCATGGGGTTTCCCATGGCGGGGCACCTGCAGGCCGCAGGACATGACGTCACAGTCTACAACCGGACCTCGCTCAAGGCCGAGGCCTGGGTCGAGAAACACGGTGGCGCGATGGCAGCGACCCCGGCAGAAGCCGCCAGGGGCGCCGAGATGGTCATGGCCTGCGTTGGCAATGACGATGACCTGCGGTCGGTCTGTCTGGGCGATGACGGCGCATTTGCGACAATGGCAAGCGGCGCTCTCTTTGTGGACCACACGACGGTCTCTGCTGCTGTGACCCGTGAATTGCACGATGCAGCCGCCGCCAAGGGCATCGGTTTTGTCGATGCGCCGGTTTCGGGCGGTCAGGCCGGAGCCGAGAACGGGCAACTGTCAATCATGTGCGGCGGGGCCGAGGACCACTATGTCCGCGCCGAAGCTGTCATCGGTGCTTATGCAAAACTCTGCCGCCGGATCGGTGAAAGCGGAGCAGGGCAGATGACCAAGATGTGCAACCAGATTGCCATTGCCGGTCTGGTGCAGGGGCTGTCGGAAGCGTTGCATTTCGCCCAGAAAGCAGGGCTCGACGGGCGCGCCGTGGTCGAGGTGATCAGTCAGGGTGCAGCTGGCAGCTGGCAGATGTCAAACCGTTACGAGACCATGCTGGACGACAAATGGGACCACGGGTTTGCCGTGGACTGGATGCGCAAGGATCTGGGGATCTGTCTGGACACCGCCA
>CAZOMZ010000014.1:2368-18406 GCA_964581065.1 uncultured Loktanella sp.
GCGAGCCTGCCTGTGACCGCGCTTGTCGATCAGTTCTACAAGGATGTGCAAAAGCTCGGCGGCGGGCGTTGGGACACCTCGTCACTCCTCAAGCGTCTGCAGGCGATGGGGTAGGGCGTTTTCGAGCTGCGACAGCCTTAGGTATGGGCCCGATGCGACATGATCGCGTCGGGCCTTTCTCATTGGTGACGGGCAGGGTGCAACGAAAGGAACCCTAAAACAGGGTGATTTCGGGTGTCGCCGGGGGTGGCGGCGGGGGTGCCACAACCTCTGGCGCGGCACCTGCGACCTGCATCTGGCGCGCGGCCCCTGTGGTCGGGTGAAACTGCACCCTACGGGCCGACGTGCCGCCGAGGCTTTGTGCGCGGCAGGGAATGCCCTCTTTGGTCAGGAAATCCAGCGCAAATGCCGCGTTGGACGCACCGATGTCGCGGGAATGCTGGGTCATGCGGGCGCCGCCAAAGACCTTGGCCTCAAGCCGCGCGCGCGCCGCGCCGCGCTGCAGGAGCCGGTTGATCAGCAGTTCCATCGCGTTGACGCCGTACTTCAGATCGCCACTTGCGTCATCCCTGGTAGCGGCCAGCAGGAAGTGGTTCATCCCGCCCAGTTGCTGTGTGCTGTCGTAAAGGCAGACCGAGACACAGGAGCCAAGCACCGTAGACATCGTCACAGCGGGGTCCGCCGAAACGGCGAATTCGCCTTGCACGACCGTAATTGTTTTGCGGTCTGTCATGCGGCTTTGGTCCTTTTGCGGCAGGCTTCAAGAAGGGCGGGACCGATCTTGTCGATGGGTAACATCCGTTCGACGCCTCCGCGTTCCTTGGCAATGCGCGGCATGCCGAAGACGACCGATGTCGCCTCGTCCTGCGCGAATGTGCTCGCACCCGCCGCGCGGAGCTGCACCAGCCCCTCTGCGCCGTCCTTGCCCATGCCCGTCAGCAAGGCGGCCGAGACATGGGGCGCATGCGGCACCGCTGACTGGAACAGCATGTCAACTGAGGGGCAATGGCCTGACACTGGCGGTGCGGCGACCAGTGCCGCGCGCAGGGATCGCCCTTTTTGCAGACAAAGGTGGGCACCACCACCGGCGGCGAGGTAGACATGGCCGCGCAGCAGCGGTTCACCGTCCCGAGCGGTGGCGACCTGCGCCGATGTCACACCGCTGAGAAGGCGCACAAGGCTTGCCATATGGCCCGCCCCGGTGTGTTGCACGATCAGTGTTGGGGGCGTTGTGGGCATCCAGTGGCGCAGAACACGGATCAGCGCATCAATACCGCCCGTTGAGGCCCCGATCAGGATCAGGGCCCGGTCGTCGAAGGCCCTGCCTGTGGGGGCGGTCCTCGCCTCACGAGGGGCGGCCTGATCCGGGCTGGGTGCGCGCATGAGCAGCGCAAATAGCGCGTGTTCGGGTGCGCGTTCCGCAATTGTTGTCATCGGGGTCACCTGTCCGGCACTGCCATGCCCTTGCACGGGGGCAAGTCGGATGCAATGCACCCCGACCAGCTTGGCCAGCGCAAACAGCAACTCGGCCTCAGGCGCGTCGGCCAGTGGCGCCGCGATCATCAGGTGGTCCGGCACGCGGTGTTCAGTGACGTTATAGGCCTCGGTCAGCGTCGCGACGCGATGGATACGGGCCGTAGGGACAGCCGCGATGATGCGCCCTGTCAGGTCTGCGGCGACCTCTGTATCTGGGTGGCAGATGAGAATGCGCATGACGTTTCCCTGTTGCTAACGCGACCGGTGGGCCGCGCGCCGACCTGTGCTGTGCCAATGCAACTGCTTTCGCCAGCCGATCGCCATCACATGCGCCACATTAGTCAAAGAGGGTAATCATTGCGTTACTGCGGTCCGACACAGGCGCAGGCGCGACGGGCGGGGCTTGCAGGAAGTGCTTGCGCAGATGTTCGAGCGGAATCTGCGCCGCAAGCGCCTCGATCCCGCCTTGGCTGGCCAGCGTCTTGGGAGCGGCAGAGAATAATCGTGCCATTTCGGCAAGCGACTGTAGGAGCAGGTCCATCTTCTGCAAGGCATAGACCGACCGCGCATCGGCGTCGTCACGCGCGACCTCGCGCAGGATTTCGGTCTCGATGCCGGCAGCAAGCCCTTCAAGATCGCGCATGATGGCGGCAGCACCCTGCATCATGCGATCCAGTTCCTGCTGCGTTGCTGCAATGTCAGGCGCGCTCACGACAGCCGCCCCACAACACTTTCAATACATTGCTTGAGGCTCGCTGTCGTGAAGGGCTTCTTGATCATGTTGTTCAGGCCCAGTGCCCTGCCGCGGCTGACGATATCAGCGGTCGGATTGCCGGTGACCAGAATGAAGCCGACACGCGCCGTCGCCTTGTGTTGACGCAATGCCTGCAACAGCTCTAATCCATCCATTCCGGGCATGTTGTAGTCGGACAGAACCAGGTGGACGGGGTCCTGCACCAGTTTGTTGAAGGCCGAGCGGCCATCCTTCTCCGCCTCGTTCTTCCACAGGCCAATTTCCTCGATCGCCTGCACCAGCAGACCGCGGCTGACACCCATGTCGTCGACGACCATGACCCTGAGACTGTCTTTGAGGCTCATTTTATTTCCTTTTTCCAATAAGTTGTCAGCTAGCCGGTTGCAGCGGTCTTGCGGTAGGTGGTGACGGCAACGCTTTCGAACAGGTTGGTCGCAGGGCCGGTCAGCCGTTCGGAATGACCAATCATCAAATGACCGTCAGTGTGCAGGCAGTCGGCAAAGCGTCGCCACAGACGGGCCTGAGTGTCTTTGTCAAAATAGATCGCGGCATTGCGGCACATGACCAGATCGAAGGGGTTGCGCATCGGCCAGTCCGCCATGAGGTTCAGCTGTCCGAAACGCACCATCTGCCGCACTTTCGGCGTGATGGTGAAACGGCCAGATCCGTTGCCTTGCATCACCATCACGTCGCGCAGCGGTTGAGGTATCTGGGCAAGCTGATCGACCGGATAGCTCGCCGCCTCGGCCTTGGCGATGACGGTCGGGTCGATGTCGGTGGCCAGAATGCGGACGTTGAAGCGATCAACCTGCGGGAACAACCCTAGCAAAGTCGCCGCAAGGCAATAGGCTTCCTCACCGGACGAACAGGCGGCTGACCAGAACCTGATCGGCTTGCCCGCCTGCGCCCGTGCGACAATGTCCGGCCCCAATCTGTCTTTGATATAGGCAAAGTGATGGGGTTCCCGAAAGAACTGCGTCACATTCGTTGTCAGCGCAGAGAGCAGATAGCTTTCTTCGATGGTATCGTCTTGGGCATTCAGCCGCTTACAATAGTCTGAAAAGCTGTCGATCCGCAGGGCGCGCAGTCGCTTGGCCAGTCGTGAATAGACCAGTGGTTTCTTGGAATCCTGCAGGTCGAGACCAAAGCGCGCCTTGGCGATCCCCGCGATCGCGCGATAATCGGCGTCAGTAAAACTGAATTCAGGCGCAGCACCTTGGGCCGCCGGTGTCTGCGCGTTCATGCGGCGATGCTTGCGCTGCTGGGCAGAAGAGAGCCGAGGTTGATGATCTTGGTCATGTCGTCTTCCTGTGGAATGATCCCTTCGATCGACTTGATCGATTCATCCTCCGACGAGCGGGGCGTTTCCTTGACCATCGAGGATTTGACCCCAAGGATTTCAGAGACGGATTCGACCAGTAGACCGACGATCCGGTCTGCGATGGCGACGATGATGATCACATGCCGTTCGGTAGGGGTAATGGGCGGAAAGCCCAGTTTCGAAGCAAGGTCGATGATCGGGATCACTGCGCCCCGCAAATTGATAACCCCCAGCACATGGCCCGGCGAATGCGGTAGGATAGTAACCGGTGTCCAGCGGCGGATCTCACGGATCTGGGTGATTTCGATACAGAAGCTCTGGCCGCCTGCGATCAGGGTGACAAATTCGAGCTGCGTATCCTGCTGCGTGTCGCGATTATCCTGCACGTTTCAACTCCTGTTTCGGGGGTGACGGGGCGCCGGCTTCGGTCATGGGAACGGGTCCGTGACCCGCGATTGAATCGGGATCGATGATCAAGGCAATCTTGCCGTCGCCAAGGATTGTCGCACCCGAGACACCGGCAATCTCGCCATAATTGCCTTGCATGCTTTTGACGACGATCTGGCGCTGGTCAAAGATTTCGTCGACAGCAAGCGCGCATTGGGTGACAGCCTCGGTCTGGATCAGCAGCAGTACCTTTTCGGTCAGTGGTGTTTCAAGGCTGGGATGCCCCAGTCGCGCGCCCAGATCGACAATCGGGACGTATTCCCCTCTTATCCGCAGCAGGTTGCCGTCGATCCCGATTTTTGCCAGATCGGCAGAGGCGGGACGGACGGTTTCAAGGATGCTCGTGATCGGAACGACCATCGTCTGTCCGCCGACGTTGATCACCATCCCGTCCATAACCGCGAGGGTCAGCGGCAGGCTGATGGTGAAAGTGGTGCCGAGACCGACCGTGCTGGTGATGCCGATCTTGCCGCCCAATTCCGCAATCGCAGTCTTGACCACATCCATTCCGACACCGCGTCCTGAGAGGTTGGTGACTTCCGCTGCGGTCGAGAACCCGGGCGCAAAGAGCAAATGATCGATCTCCTGTTCGGAGAGCTGCACCTCGGGCGTGATCAGGTTGCGTTCAATGGCAATTTCGCGAATGCGTGTCCGGTTCAGACCGGCGCCGTCATCGCTGATCTCAATGACGATATTGCCTGACTTCTGGCTGGCAGAGAGGCGCAGGGTGCCCGTTTCGGGTTTGCCGTTGGCCTGGCGTGTCTGCGGGGTTTCGATGCCGTGATCAATCGCGTTGCGGATCATATGCGTCAGCGGGTCGGCCAGCCGTTCGACCACGGTCTTGTCGACTTCGGTTGCCTCACCTTCCGTCACGATATTGACCGATTTTCCGGTGACATCCGCGGCCTCGCGCGCAATGCGCAGCATGCGTTGGAAAAGCGGTCTGACAGGTTGCGCACGAATGGCCATAACGCCTTCCTGAATTTCGCGGGCCAGCAGCTTGTAGTCGTCGAGATCGGAGAAAAGATCGGATGAGGAAGGCAGTGCTGCTTCCTGAATGCGCTGGGAAATGACTGATTGGTTGATAATCAGCTCGCCGACTGCGTTAATCAGCCGGTCCACCCGTTCCGGATCGACCCGCAGCGAAGCCGTGGATTTCTTGCTGCCGCGGTCTGCGGCGGCTTGCGGTGCTGCGGGTTCGCTTTGCGCGTTGTCCGCCGGTGCTGCCTCATCTTCCGACGTGAGAGGGTTGTCAGCTTTGATCGCGTCCGGCAAGGGCTGCTCTGACATGTCGGCGGGTGTGCTGATGTCGTCGGTTTGCTGCGTGATCTGCAGGTCGCATATGTCATCGACGAATTCAAAGACCTCGCGGATGGGAAGGTCGGTCGCTTGCGCAGCGACCACCACAGACCACCGCAGGTACCCATCTGTCGGATTGAAATCGGACAGCTGTGCGGGCAGGTCCGCAGAATCGCAGGTGACGGCAATCTCGCCCAATGCGGAAAGCGCCTGGATCAGGAGCAGCGGATCATTGCCGGTTTCATAAAAGGCGGCGGTTGGTTTGAAGGTGACAAGGTAGTCGACCGTGTCGTCGCCACCACCAAAGTCGAGCGTCAGCGCTTCGAAACTGAAACTTTCTTCTTCGACCGGCGCACCGCCCAGAAACTCCTGCAATTCGGCCAGAACAGGGGCGGTGCGGGCCGGATCAACGGGCAGGTTGTCACGTTCTGCCTCGACCAGATCAGAGAGGATGTCGCCGGACCGCTGCAGGACCTTCAACAGGGCGTCATCCGCGTCAAGCTGGTTTGACCGCAGCGCATCAAGCACCGTTTCAAAAGTATGGGCAAAACCGACAAGCGCTTCCATCGCAAAGGCACCGGCGGCACCCTTAATGGAATGGACCGCACGAAAGACCGCATTCACGGTTTCCGCATCCGTCGCCCCGTCGCGCATGTCGGCCAGACCATCCGCAAGCGCGGTCAGCAGGTCTTCGCATTCTTCAAAAAAGGCATCAAGAATTGCGCTATCCATCGCGTCAGCCCCCTGTCAGCCGCCGGATGACGGAAATCAGCGAGGCGTCTTCGAATGGTTTGACGATCCATCCGGTTGCACCAGCTGCACGCGCACGTTCCTTGAGCGCCGCACCGCTTTCCGTGGTCAGCACTAGGACCGGCACGGTGCGATTGTTATCGCCGCCGCGGATGTCAGCGATAACGCCGAACCCGTCTTTGTTGGGCATGTTCACATCGGTGATGACCAGGTCAGGGTTGGCTTCCCTGAATTTCTCAACGCCATCCACGCCGTCAACGGCGGTCGTCACCTTGAAACCCGCACCTTCGAGGGCGAGCGTCAGAAGGGTGCGGATGGTGCGAGAGTCGTCGATAGCCAGAACATGTGTCGTCATGCGGCGTCCCCCAGCACCTGATCCAGGGCAAGCAGGGCGAGTGCGTTGCGCAAACCGTCAGACGGGTCCGAAATGGTGATCGCCGGTGTCCCAGCCTGCCGGAAACCCTGATGCGCGGCAATGATTTGCGCGGCCTGCCCGCTGAACCGGTCAACTGCAGCCCCGCCCAGAACCACGGGCCGTTCACTGTTTTCGCACAGAAATTCGTGCAGAGAGATGCAATCCTCAGTCCGCATGACGGACGGCAGATCGAAGGTTGCGATGTCGTCTGGCATGTGCCCTCGTCTATCAACAAATCACAGGGGATGTCGTTTCGAGGGCGTTTATGCGGGCCGTGCCTTAATTTGGCGTAAAGAGAAACGGGGATTTCTGGGGCAATTCTAGGGCGTCGCGTGGCGGTCGCGCAGGAGGTTCTTCTGGACCTTGCCCATCGTGTTGCGCGGCAGTTCCGACAGCATCACGTAGCGCCCGGGTTGTTTGTAGCGCGCCAGTGCCTTGGCCACCTGCGAGCGCAGTGCGGCTTCGCGGACATCCCCGACGATTGCGGCAACCACTGCCTCGCCGAAATCAGCGTCCGGCACGCCAAAGACGGCGCTTTCGACCACGCCGTCACAGGCGTTCAGCACGTCCTCGATCTCTTTGGGGTAGACGTTGTAGCCGCCGGTGATGATCAGGTCCTTCTGGCGGCCGACGATGCTAAGACGGCCAGTGTCGTCCATCACACCCAGATCGCCCGTGATAAAAAAGCCGTCCGCACGCAGCTCTTCCTTGGTTTTGTCCGGCATGTTCCAATAGCCTTGAAAGACGTTGTCGCCGCGCACTTCGATCATCCCGATCTCACCGGAAGGGACAGGGGCGCCGCCATTGGTCACAACCACCTCGGTGCCGGGCAGGGCAAATCCCACAGTTCCCGGGATCCTTGCGCCGTCGTAGGGGTTCGAGGTGATCATATTCGTTTCCGTCATCCCGTAGCGTTCAAGGATTTTGTGACCGGTGCGCGCGAAAAAGGCGTCATGCGTTTCGGCCAAAAGCGGCGCGCTGCCCGAGATGAAGAGGCGCATATTCGCGCAGTCTGCCGCGCTGAACCCATCTGCCGCCAGCAGGCGCGTATAGAACGTGGGCACACCCATCAACATGGTGCCTTTACGCAGTTCCGCGATCACGGCCTCCGCGTCGAAACGCGCCATCAGCCGGATCGTGGCCCCCGCCAGAAGCGAGGTGTTCAGCGCGACGAACAGCCCATGTGTGTGAAAGATCGGCAAGGCGTGCACCAGCCGGTCATCCGAACCGATCCGCCAGAGATCGGTCAGCGCCCGCGCGTTCGACAAAAGGTTGCGGTGCGACATCATCGCGCCCTTCGACCTGCCTGTTGTCCCCGATGTATAAAGCAGCCCGGCCAGATCATCGGGACCGCGATCAACGGTCGCGAATGCCTCCGGTGCGCCCTGGGCCTGTTCGACAAGACTGCCCGAGCCATCCGCCGCCAGCGTCAGGACCTTTGCGCCGACGGTCTCTGCCAGTGCTTGCATTCCTGCAGCCTCGCTTGGATCACAGACGATCAGTTTGGGGGTGGCATCGGTGACGAAATAGGCGACCTCGGGCGGGGTATAGGCGGTGTTGAGGGGCAGATAGACCGCACCCGCCTGCAAGGCACCGGCATAAAGCGCCACGCTGTCAGCTGTCTTGGCTGTCTTGACCACGACCCTGTCACCGGGACGCAACCCGGCACCCGCGATCACATGGGCCATCTGGGCCGCGCGGACGACAAAGGCGGCAAAGCTGATCGTGGTCCCGTCATCGCAGATCAGAAAGGGTGCGGCGCGATCCGCGTGGGGGGCAATCAGGGCATCATAAAGCAGGTTCGGCACAGGATTTGTCCCTTTACAAAAGCGTCGCGGCAAAGGTGCCGATTTGTCGCCGATCGTCAAGTTGCAGGCCGGCGGGATCGGACGTGGCGGGAGGCTCTTGGCAGGGAAATGGCAACGGACTAGTGTCGGTCGAACCTCATGCTTCGGGCCCCGATGACAGTCACCGTCCCTTCCGATCACGCGCCGCAGATTGCCGGTATCGGCACCGCGCGGCTTGCGGCTTTTCGTGCCACAGAAGAAGCACGATTTGTCGCAGACCGCCCGAAATGCCGTGCCGCACTTGAGACAGGTGCCGCGCCCTGGCTCGCGGGCGTGCCGATGCACTGGATGCGCGATTGGCCATCACCTTTTCCGCTGGTTGTCAGCAAGGCGCGCAAGGCATGGATCGAGGATCTTGACGGGCACCGTCTGGACGACTTCTGCCTTGGAGATACAGGGTCAATGTTCGGCCATGCGCCCAAACCGGTCAGGCGCGCCATTCGCAAGCAGGCCGCTCGGGGGCTGACCTATATGCTGCCCTCCAAGGCGGCCCTGCGCGCCGGTGCGCTGCTGCGGGAACGTTTCGGGCCGTTCGTCTGGCAGATGACACTCAGCGCTACTGATGCCAACCGTAACGCGCTGCGCGTCGCCCGCGCCGTGACAGGGCGGCGCAAGGTGCTGGTTTTCAACGGCTGCTATCACGGGACGCTGCAGGACACGATGGTTGCGCTGGAAGACGGCAAGACTGTGCCGCGCCGCGGGCTGGTGGGGCAGGGGTTCGATCTGACCGAAGGGGCGGTCTGCGTCGAATTTAACGATCTGGCAGGCGTTGCAGAGGCGCTCGCCGCTGGCGATGTGGCCGCGATCCTGACCGAACCGGTCATGACCAACTCCTGCATGGTCCTCCCCGAGCCGGGCTTTCTTGAAGGGCTGCAGTCGCTCGCCCGCGAATATGGCGCGCTGCTGATCATCGACGAGACACATACCCAGTCCTCCGGCCTTGGCGGCTACACAGGCCAGCACGGGCCGGAGCCCGACATGTTCGTGATTGGCAAATGCGTGGCCGGTGGCATGCCGACCGCCCTTTGGGGTATGTCAGAGGCCGTGGCCGAAAGGTTCCGCGCCTATGACGCAACGCGTGAGGGCGGACATTCGGGTATGGGCACGACACTTGCCGGGAACCCGATGCAATTCGCCTGTCTCGCAGCAACCCTGTCAAAGGTCACGACACCCAAAGCCTTTGCGCATATGGAGGCCGGCGCCGCCCGCCTCGCCGACGGTCTTGCCCGCGTGATCGCGGCGGCTGATCTGCCGTGGCACGTCGTGCGCGTCGGGGCGCGGGTCGAGTTCATCTGCGCGCCCGGTCCCTTGCGCAACGGAACCCAAGCCGCTGCCGCGCATCACCCGCAGGTCGAAGGCGCGGTGCACCTTGGCCTGCTCAATCGCGGTTGCCTCATTGCGCCGTTCCATAACATGATGCTGGTCAGCCCCGTGACCAAAGACGCGCAGGTCGACCGGCTGACCGCTGCCTTCTCCGACGTCGTCGCCGCCCTGAAAGGATAACCCCGTGAGCCAGACATGCCCGACCGGCGCCACACTAGATGAGTGCCAGAGCTTCCTTGCCGCCCACCCTCAGGTCGAGGCTATCGACATCATGCTCCACGACTCCAACGGGATCGGTCGTGGCAAGATCATCCGGCGGCACGAACTCGAAGCACTCTATCGCGGCGGACGGCACATGCCGATCTCGATCCTTGGCCTCGATATCGTGGGCGAGGACGTGGACGAAACCGGCCTGATCTGGGACGAGGGGGATGGCGATCTGCGGGCGTGGCCCATTCCGGGATCACTTGTGCTGCAACACGGCACTGACCCGCAGCGGGCCGAGGTCTTTCTCACCCAGCACCATCTGGACGGCACGCCCATGCTTTCTGATCCGCGCCACGCGCTGACGCGGCAGGTCAGGGCCATGCAGGATCTCGGTTTTCAACCCTCGGCCGCCTTCGAGTTGGAATTCTTCCTGCTGGACCGCGAACGCGACGGGCAGGGGCGGGTGCAGCCGGCCCGCGACGTGCTGGACGGGCGGCGTTCGGCAAAGACCGAAGTCTATTCGGTCGATCACCTGATCGGGATGCAGCCGCTTTTTGACGATATCTACGCAGGCGCGCGTCTTGCAGGGATCACCGCTGAAACACTGATTTCGGAATATGCACCCGGGCAATACGAACTGACCCTGCGCTACCGTAACGACATCCTGCAGGCGGCCGACGATCTGGTGCGGCTGAAACGGATCGTGCGGGCTCAGGCGCGGCGGCACGGGGTCGTCGCCTGCTTCATGGCCAAACCGCTCGCCGACTATGCAGGATCGGGGATGCACCTGCACGTCAGCCTGCGCGACCGGCAAGGGCATAACGTGATGGCGGAAGACGAAGGCCAAGGTTGGACGGACACGCTGCGCCATGCCATCGGCGGCACGCTGGCGACAATGGGTGAATCCATGCTTGTCTTCGCCCCGCACGCAAACAGCTGGCGGCGTTTTGCCAATCAAAGTTACGCGCCAGTCTCGGCTACTTGGGGTGTCAATAACCGGTCGGTCGCGGTGCGGGTGCCTGCGGGCGACGTAGCCGCGCGTCGTCTTGAACACCGCCCCTCAGGCGTGGACGCAAACCCCTACCTTGTTGCGGCAACCGTGCTGGCTGCCATGCGCAAGGGGATCACCGAAAGGATCGACCCCGGCCCCGAGACCACAGGCAACGGCTACGCCGACAGCGATGACACAAGCATCCCGCGCGACTGGCATGCGGCCATTGCCGCGGCGAAAGGATCGGACTTCCTCAAGGACGCGCTGGGCGAAGAAATGCACCGCACATTCACCGCCGTCAAAGCCGCCGAATACGCCCGCGTGGCGCGGACCATCGCAGATGTGGACTATGATCTCTATCTGCACCGGGTGTGAAAAGCGCGCGACAGGCGCATCGAGGCGCGACTGAACTGCCCTAGCCCGTCCAGCGCGCCACCGAGGCTGCAAGGAGTGTCGTTGCTGCCGGCTTGAGGTCTGCGCGGTTGCCGAACTGGCCCGCCGCAAGATCACGCTCAAGCAACCTGCGTGCGACAGCCACCTCAACGTCGTAGACCATCCCGCTGTCCAAAGCGGCTTCAACCGATTGGTCGAAATCCTCTTTGAGTTGCTGCAGGGCCAGAACCCCTTTGAAGTTTCCGGTCGGCTCCGCCTCTCCGGCATCGTAGACGACGCCGTCATACCGGATCTCGCCACCCGCCGTGCTGACATCCAGCAGGCGATCAGGAGACTTGCCAGCAAAAGTCTCATAGCCCTTCTCGAACGCGAAACCCAAGAGTTCGGGCGCGGTTGAGAAGATAATGTCCGCATAGACCCGCTGGGTCTTTCTGTATTCTTCACTGATGTCGCGTGACACCTCGCTCAACTGGCGCCCGGCCAGCGGTGACATCGCGTTCATCAACTGGTTGCGCCTGCCGTGGTGGAAACGTTCTCTGAAATTGCGAAAGTGGATCACGATCGAGTTGCGCAACGTCGGATCGTCTGCCCCTAGCTTCCGAATGCAATCGTCTAGATCTGCTCGCAGTCCATCGAATTGTGACGACATGCGAAATGCAGGCCGATACCGGTCGACCAGATCATGGATCTTGGGCGCGATACCGATGACGGTGATCCAACGGTGCGACTCGCCGCCGGCACCGCCAGTCCAGAAATGCCGGTCTGACCGGGCAACTGTTGGAATGTAGATCGGCCAATACGAATGCTGACAATAGTCCTTCCAGGTCTGATACGCCGCCGCCTGCATGGGGCGTTGGTAGTCTTTGGTCGCCTGTGCGCCAATTTCGAGACCAAAGTGCTGTGCGATCCTGTCAGCAACGAAGCGATCTCCTTTAAGGCCCGGGTTTGAATTGTAGTGGACGTTTGCAAGCGTATCCCGTCCAAGCAAATCGCCCGCACGCAGAAGCAGTGCCAGATTTGTCCGGGAATCGAGGCCACCTGTAATGTCGCAGGTCAAGTGCGCGCCTGACTGCAGAATTGTGATGTAGCGACTGACCCAAGTGTTCACATAGGCACCGAGACCTTCCGCATACGGCAAGGTCTGACTGGTCTGACCGTCAACTTCCGCGACAGGCCGGCGGATCAACCGGCTGGATGCCCCGCGGCCTTGCACTTCCAGACACTCGGTGCGTGCGAGCAGCCTGATTTCGGCGATGGGTGTCCTCAGTGTCAGTGGCTGTTGTCCGATTGCGCGGCCGATGTGCATGCCCGCCGCGCCGGGAAGGTAGGGCGTCAGCCGGGTGCCGCGGTCGGCCAACTGCTCGGCCAGTTGGTAAAAGGAGTTCGAAAACGCCCACCCGTCTTCCGCAGCATAATAGTAGATGTGCGCATAGCCGCCGTAGTCCGCGCCAATCTGAAAGCCTTCGCTGTCACCGTTGATGACAACATACGCGCCGTCACCGCCGGGCCGGATGACCGGATTGGCCTCTAGAAAGCGCGCGTAACCACCATCTCCGACGATGACATCCGGACCGACATAAGCCAGCCCCCAGAGAAACCGCTGCGGAAGGGAATCCTTGGATGTAAAGACAAACGCGGAACTCACGAAGTCAGGCCCCAAATGTCAAACCCTGCCCGGCTCATCCTTGCCAACCCTTGCACTACCCAGCCCCATCGCCTGTGATTGGGGCAAGTATGAGCGAAGGCGCAAAGTTTGCAAGCCGAGGTCGAAGTCGCGCGCACTGCTATTGAGCAAAGGTGGTGCACCAGACCGTGACACAACGCGCACGCGTGAGCAGATTGCAGCAGTGGTCAAAATCCCGAGTGATGACGTCGGGCAAACCGGAGTTGTCGAGTGATCAGCATCATACGGCAGCAAACGGCCCAGGGCGGCTGTTGGCAAGACACACAACTGCCGCGGCGCGGCAGGACAGTCTGCTGATGGCCGAACGAATTGATCTCTCCGAGTTTCTCATGGCCCGATACAGTCGCTTGGACGGCTGTGTCCTCTATGGATTTCATCGCGATAAAGGACAAACCCCAACATGGGCACTGCGATCTGATGAACGCCCTGTAACTGGGCAATTCTCGCAAGTTGGGACAATTTCTGTGCAGTTTGGGAGGCGCCAACATCTCGGCTCTTGCCTTCCCGTCGCCTTCGCGACACTTCGTGATCATGCAGAACGCACTCCGTATCGTCGTTGTTGAACAGGATCATGATCGCGCCATTGCGATTGTGGATGTGCTCAAGGACGCTTGTGAGTGCGACGTCCTCGTCATTGCCAACCCCGATAGCCTTGCCCGTCAGGTCGCTGGGTTCCAGCCGGACATCGTACTTATCGACATCGACAATCCGACGCGCGACATGATGGAAGAAATGACGCTTGCCTCCGGTCCTTTAGAGCGGCCCGTCGCCATGTTTGTTTCTTCCGGTGCCGGAGGTCTTGCCCATGCGGCAATTGAGGCAGGGGTATCCGCCTATGTCGTTGACGGACTGGAGCCCAAGCGCGTCAAGTCGGTGATCGACACGGCGATTGCGCGGTTCTCTGTGGTGCGCCAGATGCGCGAGGAGTTGGCAGAGACCCGCCGTGCCCTTGAAGAACGCAAGGTGATCGACCGTGCCAAAGGCATGCTGATGAAGGCGAAAGGGATTGATGAGGAGGCCGCCTACGCCCTGCTCCGTAAGACCGCCATGGACCAAGGGCGCCGCGTCGCTGATGTGGCCGAGGCGCTTGTCACCGCAGCGGGTCTATTGGGATGAAGCCGGTCGAAGTCTCCTTGGCCTACATGCCGCTGGTCGATGCTGCGCCATTGATCATCGCGCAGGAAATGGGGTTTGCGCAGTCCGAGGGCATTGCACTGAACCTAGTTGCCGCACCGTCCTGGTCGTCCGTGAGGGACATGCTGGCCTTTGGACGCGTTGATGCGGCGCATCTTCTGTCACCGGTCCCGCTTGCTACCGCGATGGGGCTGGGCGGGGTCGCAACGCAGATTTCCGCCGTGTCGGTGCTCTCTGTAAATGGAAATGTCATCGGCGTAGGCAATGCGCTTGAGACGAAACTGCGCGATGCAGGCTTTGCTTTTGACTTCTCGGATCCGGTTGCGGCATCAGCAGCGCTTGCCGAAGTGAGCGACGGGCCACTGACCTTTGGTGTGCCCTTTCCCTTTTCGATGCATGTCGCGCTGCTGCGGTATTGGGCAGAGGGCACGACATTAGGGCGGGATGGTATCCGGATCCGCACGGTGCCGCCTCCTCTTATGGCCAATGCACTGGCTGCGGGCGATGTGGATGCCTTTTGTGTGGGCGAACCTTGGGGGTCGGTTGCCGTTGAGAACGGGGCTGGCGCGTTGATCCTGCCGGGGCAAGCGATCTGGTCATTTGCACCCGAAAAGGTTCTCTCCGTGCGGACCGAATGGGCAGAGACCGAGCCCGACCTTTTGGGACGCCTGATGCGTGCTGTGTGGCGCGCAGGGCGCTGGCTCGGCAATCCGGATGTTCGCGCCACGGCGAGTGACCTGTTGTCCCGCAAGGCCTATCTGGATGTCTCTGCCGAGTTGATTGACCGTGCGTTGTCCGGACATCTGACCATCTCCAGCAGAGGTGACCAAAGGCAGGTGCCGCATTTCCTTGAGTTCCACGCGGGTGCGGCGACCTTCCCTTGGCGCAGTCAGGCGAAATGGATCGCGAACCGCCTGTTCGAAGAGCATGGCGGGCGGCAGTTGTCTGATGACGAGATTGCCAGAGTCTTCCGGACGGACCTTCACCGCCGTCATTTGGCACCCATCGGCTGCGATTTGCCGGGCGCTTCGTCCAAGGTCGAAGGGGCGATTCTGTCACCTACGTCCGTGGCATCCGCCGCAGGAAGCATCACACTTGCGGCTGATCGCTTCTTTGATGGCCAGATTTTTGACCCCAGCACAGTTTGAGCGCCTCATTTTTCAGCAGGTCGGCCGCTGAAGAGATGGAAGCTTTGCAACCGCAGAGAAAATAATAGGCAGAAATGCCGCATTGCGGCATCGTGATCCCGTCCACAATGGCGTGGGCCTCTCCGAATTCCTTCCCAACGATTGGGAAATCCATGAGCAAGGTCGCTCACTTTTCGTCGGTCCTCCCCCGGCGGCAAGTGGTCGGCCTTTTTTGTTTACTCATCCGGTTTCCCCGCGATCACCGGACAAGCACTGGGACAAGACATGCGTAACCTCCTACTTTCACTCGCGGCCACAACGGCCCTCGCGTCGCCCGCCTTCGCCGACCTGCTCGATCTTGAAAAGGACGAACTGACCTTCGGCTTCATCAAGCTGACCGACATGGCGCCGCTCGCCGTCGCGTACGAGCAAGGTTACTTCCTTGATGAGGGGCTCTTTGTAACGCTTGAAGCACAGGCCAACTGGAAAGTCCTGCTGGACGGCGTGATCGACGGTCAGCTGGACGGCGCACATATGCTGGCGGGCCAACCGCTGGCCGCTACAATCGGCTATGGGACCGAAGCGCATATCGTCACTCCATTCTCCATGGACCTGAACGGCAACGCGATCACGGTTTCGAATGAGGTCTGGGAACTGATGCGTCCGCATGTGCCTTCGATGGACGACGGTCGCCCGCAGCACCCGATTTCCGCTGAAGCTCTTGTCCCCGTGATCGAACAGTTCAACGCGCAGGGCCGCCCCTTCAACATGGGCATGGTTTTCCCTGTCTCGACCCATAACTACGAACTGCGTTATTGGCTGGCCGCTGGTGGGATTGAGCCCGGCTATTACAGCCCTGAAAACATCTCT
>CAZOMZ010000015.1:0-4293 GCA_964581065.1 uncultured Loktanella sp.
AGCAGCTGACTTCTAATCAGCAGGTTGAGGGTTCGAGTCCTTCTCGGATCGCCATGCATTCCTAGGGATATTGCCATGCCGCGTTTTGAGGCGTGCTGAAATGAACGCATTCCGGGCTCCTTGGGCCGATTGTGCTTTTTCAGAGGTCTCAAAAAGCTGGCGCGGGTCTGGTGCTTGCGGTTGGTAAGTGCAAAAGTTTGCCGATCAAGAGAAGGAAAGCACGTCGGAAAATGTCCAGCCATAACAAGCCAAATAGTCCCGAGGTCGCGGCTGCGGATATTCATGGACCCTATGATGTCACAGGGATCCTAAGCATGCGTGTCCGACGGCATCGCGAGTTCGGCCTCTATGATGAAAGTGGAACACCTGTGCCACATGGGGATATCGCTGGTGCGCTGACACACTCCACACCTTTGCCGCAATCGCCCGGCCATGCACCGGAGAAGGTGGTGGAGGGGCCAATTCTGTTTGCGGGCTTGGCGCCCCAACAATTCGGGCATGCGATCCTCAATTCTCTTGGCCGACTTTGGGCGCTCGATCACCTTCCGCCTGATACGGCATTGCTTTACCTTCCCCAGATCCGTGCCATCCCAGAGCGCTATCCGTACGTTCGGCCGCTCCTTGATATGCTGGGTATCAATGCACCACTCATCCTTCACGACAGGCCGACGCATTATCCGATGCTCTATACAGCGCAGGATGATTTCGGTGAGCGGCATGGCGGCAAGATGACCGAGAGAATGCGTGACTGGCTTGCTTCCAGATTGCCGCCGAATGGCCCTGTCACAAAAGGTCGGAAGGTTTACTTCACACGATCGCGCCTTGGTTTCTCTGTCGGCAGGTTCTGCAATGAGGATTTGCTTGAGCAGCTGCTGGTTGCGGCTGGATATGAAATTGTTGCACCTGAAACGCTGAGCCTTGCTGAACAGGTGGCGGTCATGCAGGACGCAGAAATGCTTGTGTTCGCCGAAGGCTCCGCACTTCACCTGTACGGACTTGTTGAGCGCCCAGAACAACGGGTCTGCGTCATTCAGCGTCGTCAGGTATTGCCTTCACTGATCGAGGCGCAGTTGCTTGATGGCCCAGCCAAGATGCATTTTGTCGAAGTTGTCTCCGCCATCCATTGGCCTCCGAAGCCGGGCGATAATATCTCTATTGCAGAACTGGATTTTGCGAGACTGCGGGATGCATTGGTTGACGCAGGGTGCATTTCTCCGGAGGCCGCGTGGCGCACGCCCACAACTGAGGAAATCGCCGCGTCGCTGCATGCCGGGCTTCCTCCGGGTTCAACCCTAATTCCCAATCGTGACCGTCAAAGATGGTTGCGCCAACATCGTCGTAAGGGCCAACCCGCCAAGGCATTCAAGTTTTAGGCCGGAAGGGCCTTGATCTTGGTGGCTATTGGGGCGGAAGATCTTGGCGTCTTGATGCTGGTTGGACAAGACAGGCGGCGCAGAATCCGATTTTCGCGAACCTGTCTTTGGTCACCTTTCAGCCACCATGATCTTCATAAATCTTAACGGATGAGCGCGAGAAAATGGTCCGACGGGGCCATTTTCGCTTTTGCGGGCCGTCGGGCTTAACCGGTCATTAAGTATGTTTCGCAATTCTCGGTCTGTGCTGCATGACGCAGCCGAGGGTGATGGTGATGTTTGATTTCCCTGAAGGTTCCCGTATCGGGGTCGTGCAACCTGTCGAAGCGCAGAGGGTTCACTGGCCGGTCAAGCGCGGGATTGATCTGGTGTTGGCGGGGTTCTTGTTGGTGCCGTTGTTGGCAGTTGCACTGGGGTTATTGGTGCTTAATCCGTTTCTGAACCCCGGGCCTGTTGTCTTTCGTCAGCAAAGGATGGGGCAGGGATGTCAGCCCTTTGTTGCGTTCAAGTTTCGCACCATGACCGGCTTTGACCGTGGTGCCCGCGGGGCCTTTGATGCGGTCGAGGCGGCGCGGCTCACAGGGTTTGGCCGTTTTCTGCGCCGGTCCCGGATTGATGAGCTGCCGCAGATCATCAATGTGCTGCGTGGCGAGATGAGCATGATCGGGCCTCGCCCCGATGCCCTTGCCCATGCCCAGCTGTATTTGCGCGATGTGCCCGGTTATGCGCAGCGGTGCCGTCTTCGTCCCGGTATCAGTGGCTATGCCCAAACCGAAGTGGGCTATGTCGAGACCCGTGCTGATCTGGCGCGCAAGGTCGCGGCCGATCTTTACTATGCCCGCCATATGTCGCTGCGTCTGGACCTGTGGATCGTCTGGCGCACGCTTTGCGTCGTTTTGCGGCGCGAGGGCCGTTAGAGAACCTTCAGACCACCGGGGGCGATCCTGACAGCCGAGAGATGTCCGCTATCGTCACCGATGGTGTTGATGGCGATCCGTCTCTGCCGCACCGAGACGGCCCCGACCGGTTGGTGGCCGTGCACTATCCAGACGCCGTCATCCCTTCCTTCGGTTGCGAAACGCGGGTGTCCCCAGCAGAACGAGGCCGTATGCTGGCTCTCGATCGGCATACGCGGGTCGGCGCCTGCGTGTAGGGCCACCACATTACCTGACCGGATGAAGAAGGGCAGCGTCCCGAGCCAGTCTTCCAGATCGCCAAGGCCGGTGCGGAGCGCATTGCGCAGCCGTGACATCTGCTTGAGGTCAAGAACCGGTTCGGTGCAATCGACGCCGAAGCTGTGCAGCGTGGCAAGGCCTCCGAGCCCGAAGAAGCTGTCTGTCAGCACACGGGGCCGCGCGAGATATTGCAGGAGCAGCTGTTCATGATTGCCGCGCAGGGCGGTGACCTGACCGGTCGCGGTGGCTTGCTGGATCAGGCGCAGAACAGCGGCGCTGTCGGGTCCCTTGTTGATGTAGTCCCCCAGAAGCACAACCGGTTCAGCCTCGCCCATCACCTTGTCGAGCAACGGGGCCAAAAGGTCATAGCGGCCGTGCACGTCTCCGATGGCCCAGAAAGGCGCGTCGGGGGCGAGATCGGGCGCGGCAAAGGACTTTTGCCTGCCGAGGCGGAATGTCGAACCGAGTGGCATAGGCCCTTCTAGCGCGGTTCCGGCGGTAAGGGCCATATGTGCTGTTGCGCGCGCCACCGGTCGGTGCGGAAGCAGTTTGCAAACCGGAGTTGCGTAAAACCGGTATCTGAATTCTGGAATGGAGAGACGGATGCCTGATCCTTTTGATACCGACTATGTGAGCCTGACATCGCCTGCGGTGGCGCATTACCTGATTGCGCCGGATGATGCCGTCGATCTGCCGGTGCGTCCGCGTGCGGTCTATGTGAATGCGGGAGGTGCGGCGGTCTTGCAGGACAATGACGGTCAGACCATCACGTATGACGTGGTTGCGGGCACTGTCCTGTCGTTGCGGCCGACGCGGGTACTGGCGACCGGCACCACGGCGCAACTGATCGCGTGGTACTGAGCGATGCTGGGCTTCTCGCTGTCGCCTGCCCGCGCCAACGCGGCCCCTGATCCGCTCTCGCCTTTCTTTGCCAAGAGCGGCGGGGCTGCCGTCGCGGTTGCGCAAGGGCCGGATGGCGCCTTGTCGGTCTGGAGCGAGCTGGGCGAAGGTCATGCGGCTTGGATGACGCTGGACAATGATGATCCGTCATTGCGCCTTTCGTGGCGGGAGACGCTGTTGGCCAAGCTGCGCAATGTATATCCGGTGGGGGCTTTCAGCCTGACCGGATCATGGAGCCAGTTGCAGTCCTCTGGTTCCGGTCTGGCACAGAGCTACACCGGCAACCGCGCGGTCAGCACCAGTTCCGCAACGGCCTCGGCAAGTGTGACGGTGGATCGTGCGGCGCCCTATGATGTCTGGGTCCATTACACTGGTCGCACGAATGGCGGCTATGTGCGTGTGCTGATTGACGGTGCCGAGACTCTGGTCAACGAGATCGACGATCCGGCGGGGCTGGGTTTCAAGGCCTTCCCGACCTATGCGCCTGCCGATCTCAGCCGTCGTCAGGTGGTTCGCGTCGCAAGTGGCCTGACCGGTGCGCATAACATCACGCTGTCCTACGGCGGGGCCGCGACACCGGGGGGCACGTCGATCCTGCTGGAGGCGGTGTCCATCAGTGCCGGATTGGCGGACGACCGCATTCTGCCACCCTTGTGGCAAGCTGGCGTCTCCTATGTGATGGGCGACGAGGTTGCGTGGCAGGGGGTCTACTACGCGGCACGCACCACCGGAGTGAGCGGAGCAAACCCGCCGACACATCAGAGCGGGATCGCGTCCGATGGCGCATTGGACTGGCGCGCGGACAACCGTCCCACCTATCCCGAGATTGTCGCCGTCGACTATGC
>CAZOMZ010000015.1:4393-18112 GCA_964581065.1 uncultured Loktanella sp.
CCGCAGGCGGTGGTTGACTGGTTCTATGCTGGCATGCTGCCGATGGTGCATTGGGATGGCGAGAGCCAGAGCACGGTCTTCGAGACTGTTCAGGGTGCCGGCGGTGCGGTGTCGCTTGCTGACTTTGCCGGTCAGACGCCGCCGAACGTGGATCTGGGTGCAGGTGGGCGCATCGGGCTTGCCGCAGAAGTCGGCACAACGGACCTGCGTTGCGGTTTGGCGGTGACTGCGGATACGGGTGGATTGACCACGGGGCTTGAGGCGTTTTTGCGCCCCAATGTCGATGCCCAATCGGCCAGTGGTCCCCTTGACTGGCAGGCAAAGGCATATGTCACACCGATTGCCGATGGTGGCTGGGCGTTTGGTGCGGGTGATACGCTGGCGTTTACCAGCCGTCACGTCATGTCGGTGCGCTGAGTGGCCCGTAGCATCGTTTGAACTCCCGCAGTTTGCGGGGGTTCACGCGGGTCAGCACAGTGATCACGGGGGTGGGGGCAGCCGCGCGGAGTTGCGCGTAGGCTGTGCTGATCCTTTCGGTCGGGGTGCTGGCGAAGCGGACCGTCAGCAGGCAAAGATCGGCATGTGCGGCGAGCAGTGCAGCTTGCGTGTCTGTGTTGCTGTCGCCTGCATCTATGGCGATCAGGCCATGGGTCTTCCGCCAAGCGTCTATGCGCTGGGTGAGGAGGTCTGTCTCGAACAGCTCATCTGTCTTGAGTTGACGGTGCGTGACATGAGGCCCGACGGGCTGTTGGCTGTCTGTCGGGGCAATGCTGACGATCAGCGGGTTTTGGTCTGTTCCTTGCGTGAGTAGCGCAGTCACCGCTGTGCTGTCGCAGCCGCTGATCAACACCACTTGCGGCATTGTCCGGCGATTGGCCAGGACAAGTGACGCACGCAGAGCCACCTGCGTTCTGGCTGCCCCCGCTTGCATATCCACCACATCAAGCATCGCCGCCGGCGGTTGGCCGGTGATACCGGCCAGCATCTGCGGATGCAGGACGCCGCGTCGGGTCAGGTGGCGGACCGCTACCAGCCCGATCCCCGTGAGCAGCCCGAGCAGGGCTGCGACCTCGACAAGCAGGATCTTGCGCGGCCCGACATAGCGCCCTGATGTGGCCGGCGCGAGAATGCGGGCGTCGGCGGCATCAAGCCCCCGTTGCACCTGCGTTTCCTGCAAGCGGACCAAGAAGGCCTCATAGAGGACCCGTGTCGCCTCGGTCTCGCGCTGGGTCTGTTGCAGGGTGGCAAGGCCCGCTGACTGCGCTGCGAGCTGCGCGGCCAGTCGCGCGCTTTGGGCCTCGATTGCGGCGAATTCGTTGGCAAGTTGGTTGCGTGTTGCGACCTCTCGTGCGGAAAGCGCGTTGTTCTCCGCAAAAGTAGCGAGGGTAGCGGAAAGCTCGGCCTTGTGCTGTTCCAGTTGCCGAACTGCATCCGACAGTTGGTCGAGCCCGCCTGTGTCCTGCACCTGTGCCGTTGCGCGCAGGGCAGTGATTTCTGTTTCCTGAGATTGCAGTTGCTGCCGGAGTGCCGCCACGCGTGCGCCAAGCCAGGCGATGTCTGCGCGGGCGGCGGCGTCCCTGTCACTGATCTGTTGCGCGACATAGGCCGCGGCAACTGCATTTGCGAGCCTTGCGGCCTTGTCCGCGTCGCCGCTTTGGGCTGTCAGTTCCAGAAGATATGTGTCGCCGGGATGCTGTGCATGCAGTGAGGCGCGCAGATTGCTGACGGTCTTGTCAAAGATCGCATCTGCATCGGGTGCGACGGGGGCGTTTCCACTGATCAGCTGCCGCATTCGGTCACGGATGGATGTCAGTGACAGAGGCGAGACACCCGACAGGTAGCGGTTGAACTCGGGGTCACCAAGCAAGTCTTCCTGCCGCACGACCTGTCCGAGGATGCGGTCCGAGGTGAGGATGGCCAGTTCGGTGTTCAGGCTGGCAAGATCGGTGGGCGGAGCGGGCCAATGCTCGGAGACGTCACGCAGATCGGCAGGTTGCGGATCGACGCGGAGGGTGACGGTTGCGGCGAAACGCGGCTGCGCGAGGTGAAAGCCGTAATAGCCGCCAAGCCAGACGGATAGCGCAACGCAAGCGCCGATCAGCCATTTGCCATACCATAGCACCCAAACCAGCCGTCCCACATCAAGCGGAGCGACCGGTTCGAAGCCGGAGATGTCTATACGGTCTGCGGACACGCGCGGTTTTCCCTTGGTTACCCAATCCTCACTCAACCACGCAGGGGTTAACCCTTCGTTAAGCAGAATGAAGCATTCCTGAAGCGAAGACCGCGAGGGATGCGATGCTGAAGGGACTACGCAGGCAAGGGTTGACGGGCGGTGCCTGGGCGCTGCTGGTGCTGCGCGGTGGGACAGTCGCGGTTCATCTGGCGGTGATGCTCTGGCTGGCGCACTGGTTGGGATTGGCGACATTCGGGGCGCTGGCGCATCTCTGGGCTGTCGGGATGTTGGCCAGCACGGTGCTGGCGACGGGGGGTCCGCTGGTCATCTTGCGGGCACGCCATGATCAGGCTGCGGCGACGTTTGTGCGCGTGGGCGTGCTGCATCCGCTGACTGTGGCCTGCGTTCTGGCGACGGCCTTTATCTGGAACGATGCGGGTTTTGCGTGGTTTGCGGTTCTCGCTTTGGCGCTGGCGATTGCCTTTGTGCAAAGCGTTGCCTCTGTCCTTCGGGTGTGGGGGAGCGTGTCGGTTTCGATGATACTGCGTGACGGTGCACCGGTGATGGTGCTCGGGGCCGTCGCGATCTGGCCGGAAACACCCGAAGTGATGGTCCTGCGCACAGCAATGGGTCTTGCAATCCTGGGACTTGGTGCCGTGATCGGCGGAGTCGTCCGCACCGGTTTCCGGTTCGCTGAGGACGTCCCGAACGGACGGCAGGGTAGCCTATGGCTGTCTTCGCTGCTGGGAATGGCGCAGGCGCAGATCGATCTGGTGATTGCGGGGATATTCCTGCCAGCCGAGGTCTTTGGCGCCTATGCGCTTTTGCGGCGGATCGCCAATCTGGTGGCTTTGCCGGTCAGTGTCTCGACATGGGTCTGTGCCGGTCCGGTTTCTGACGCCTTTGCCCGCGCCGACGGACGCGCCTTGGCGCGGGCGACGGCACAGGCGAGCGCGATTGCATGGTATCCGGCCTTGTTGCTGCTGGTCTGCGCGATTGCCGGAGGTGTCGGGCTGCCGCTGGTCCCGTTGACCGCATTTCCGACCAGTCTTCTTCCTGTCTTCGGGGTTCTGCTGGGTGGCGCGCTGCTGCAGGCCTATTGGGCCGCTAGCTATCCCGTTGCGAACCTTGGTCCCTCTCCTGCCATGGCGATCGAGGCGCGCGGTGTCGCGGTGCTGCTTTATGCGATTGTTGCGATTGCAGCAGGTGACGGCATCGGGGCCTTGGGTCATGCGGCCGCCTATACACTGTCGATGACGGTGGGCAGTGTTCATCTGTGGCGCAGGCTGTGGCGGGCCTTTGCGGTCGACACTTCGGCGCGCGTGCTGTGGCGTCAGGAAGCGGTGTCCTGATGGCGGTGGTGGTCGTCATGCTGGCATTGGTTTCGACCGGCCTGCCTTTGTGGATGGGGCGGCGCTATGGCGTATTGCGGCTGGTGTCTCCGCTGCATCTGGTGGCGTATTTTTGTGCCTTCGGATTTCTGGTCAAGGCAATGGTCTACCCGTTGCACCCGGGCTGGGCTTTCTATCGGCGTTTCATCGATGCTCCCGAGGCGGGGCTGGTCGGGGCGGTCTATCTGGCGCTCTTTGTGCTTGCCCTCTGCTTTGGATACGGGCTTGCGGTGGGCCGTCGTGGCCTGCGTCATCCGGATGGGCTGGCGCGGGTCTCTGCCAAAGGTCTGGTCCGGCGTGAGGCGCTGTTTGTGCTGGCCTTCGCGGTTGCGGCGCTGACATTCGCGGCGATCCTGCGGGCGCGGGGTGTCGCGGCTTTGTCGCCCGACCTGTTGCAGCGGTTGAACACCGACAAGCAGATTGACGTGAGCGCCGACGGGATCGGCGCCACACTGGCGGGCGTGAAAACCTTCTTTGTGGTGCCCAAATGCGCCTTTGTCCTGCTCTTGGGTTACGGGCTGGCGCAGGGTGATCGCGTCGCCCTTTGGCAAAGTGCTGTGCTGGCGGGACTGCTGGTGCTGATCGCGCTGGTCTCGGGGGACCGGTTCGAGCTGGTGGAGTTGCTGGCCTATGGCAGCCTGACCTATCTGATCCTTGGCGGACCTGTGCGCGCCCGTACAGTGCTGCGCGTCATCGCATGCGGAGGCGTCGTTTTGCTGCTGTCGGCCTATATGACCACCCTGCGCGGGAGCGACGCAGGGCTGCTGCAGCAGATCGTCGGATCGACCTATTTTCTGGACTACAACGCTGCCGTCATGGTGACGTCAAAGCTGAGCGGGTCACAGATGCTCTGGGGCGAAAGCTATGGCTGGTGGGGATTTGGCTGGGTGCCGCGCGCGTGGTGGCCCGACAAACCTGCCATTGATCTGGGCGTCTACTTCAAGCGCGAGGTCATGGGGGTTGCGACCGGCGGCGCCTATAACGTGACCGGTCCGGGCGAGGCTTTCATCAACTTCGGCTGGTGGGGGCTGGCGGTGGCCCCTTTGCTGGGTGCTCTCTATCGCAGTTGCGAGGTGGTGCTTTTGTCACCGGCGGGGCTGCTGCGGGGCAGTGCCGTCGTCTATCCGCTGATCTTCTATCCCTTCGTGCAGGCGACGCTGCAATCGTCGTTCAGTGCCTTCATCGTGGGCGCGGTGGCGCAGCTCGTGCTGATCTGGGCCATGATCGTTCTTTTCCTGCCGCGCTATCGGGCGGTTCGCCGGACGGGGGTGGCTCATGCTGTTTAGCGCGCTGGCATATGTGCAGTTTCGCATGGGGCAGGTGAGGCGGCGCAGCGGGATGTGGGTTGCAACACGTTTGCACCGCGCGCGTGTCGCGGGGCTGGGCAGGGGCACGCGGATTGCGGCGGGCGTGGTTTTCTGGCCGCCGGATGCGGTGCGGATTGGTGCGGACTGTCTGATCCAGCGCGGTGCGGGCGCCGCTTCTGAAAGCGGGACCGGAGGCCTGTGGATCGCCGATCATGTCCAGATCAACCGCGATGTGCATCTTGATATGACGGGCGGGCTGAGGATCGGGGCGCATGTGCTGATCTCGGAAGGAGTTCTGATCTACACCCATGATCACGGGCGCGACCCGCACGGCCCGCCGATACCTCTTGCAAAGGAGATCGGGCCGCGTGTGTGGATCGGGGCGCGGGCGATGATCCTGCCGGGGTGCCGGCGCATCGGTGCCGGAGCGGTGATCGGTGCGGGCGCGGTGGTGACCCGCGACGTTCCCGCTGGCGCGGTTGTGGCAGGCAATCCTGCGCGCATTGTGAACAGGCTGGAGGCGGCCGCATGAAGGTCTTGCATATTGTTCCCACGTTCTATCCGGCGACCTATTGGGGCGGGCCGATCCATTCGACCAAGGCGATCTGCGACGGTCTTGCCGCCTCGGCCGGTGCAAGGGTGCGGGTCCTGACAACGGATGCGGCAGGCCCGTCGCTGCGTCAGCGTGTGGTGCCCGCGCCATTGCCCTATCCGGTCCACTACGCAGCACGCATCGCAGGCCATTCCGTTGCGCCGGGCCTGTTGGCGCGGCTGCCGCGCGCGATTGCATGGGCCGATATTGTGCATCTGACCGGTGTCTACAACACGCCGTCGCTGCCTGCACTGCTCTTGTGCCGGATGCTGGGGAAGCCTCTGGTCTGGTCGCCCCGCGGCGCTTTGCAGGCGACCGAAAGTTGGGATGACGTGCCGCGCCGCCGTGCGAAACGTGCCTTTCAGGCTGTTGCGGCCGCCTGTCTGCCGCGTGATGCGGTGATCCATGCCACATCCGCGCCGGAAGCCGCCGTTGCCGCACGTCTCTTTCCATTGCAGTCGCACCGGATCATTCCCAATGCGGTCGACATCCCCACGTTGGACAAGGCCCCACCAAGGGCGGGTGGTTTGCGGTTGATGTTTCTGGGTCGCCTGCATCCCAAGAAAGGCCTTGATCTGCTGCTGGGTGCCATGCGGGACCTGCCCGAGGACACGCGCCTTGATATCTATGGCGACGGGCCTGCGGCCTATGTCTTTGCTGTCCGGCAGATCGCCAAGGCAATCGGGCGGGACATCCGCTTTCACGGACATGTGGAGGGTCCAGCGAAAGCACGGGCCTTTGCGCAGGCAGACCTTTTTGTCCTGCCGTCCTATTCGGAAAACTTCGGGATCGCGGTGGCCGAAGCTTTGGCGCATGGCGTGCCGGTGCTGACCACTGATGCGACGCCATGGCAAGATGTCGTGCGGCATCAGTGCGGGCGGATTATCACGCTGGGCCTTGACGATCTGGCCGGGGCGATCTCGGAAATGGCGCATGCCGACCTTGCCGCCATGGGGGCACGCGGGCGGGGCTGGATGCGTCGCGACTTTGGTCCGGCGGCCATGGTTGCGCGCTTTGCGGCACTTTATGCGGAACGGGCAGTGGCAGAAAACCGGATGGTGCCCGCATGACCGCCCGCGTTGATGTGCGCGCAAACCGCGCCCGCCGCGAATGGAGCAGGGGCGCTTTGCTGGGCCGTGTGCTTTGGGCGCTGGCAGAGCCATTGTTTCGCTATAGTCCGCGCCCCCTTTGGGGCTGGCGGCGGGCGCTCTTGCGCCTTTTCGGGGCACGGATCGGGCAGGATGTGCGGATACATCCTACCGTACGGATCACAATCCCCTGGCATTTGCAGATCGAGGATGAAGCGGGCATCGGGGACAGGGTGATCCTTTATGCCGTGGGCAAGATCAGGATTGGCGCGCGCGCGACGGTTTCGCAGCAGGCCCATCTTTGTGCGGGCACGCACCGGCTGGATGATCCTGCACGCGGTCTGGTGCGCGCACCGATCACGATCGGGTCGGATGCTTGGGTCTGTGCCGATGCCTTCGTCGGACCCGGCGTGACGGTTGGACCCGGCGCCGTGCTGGGCGCACGGGCGGTGGCGATGAAGGATCTGGCGGAGGGGGCGGTCGGGATCGGCAATCCGATGCAGGTCAGGCGCATGCGATGACTGACGTGACAGTCATCATCCTGACCCGCGACGAGGCGCTGCATGTTGCCCGCGCTATCGCCTCGGTCGCTGGATTTGCCAGCCGCGTGCTGGTGGTCGACAGTGGCTCGACCGACGGGACAGCTGCTTTGGCACGCGCAGCCGGAGCCGAGGTGCTGCACCACGCGTGGAGCACCCATGCGGCCCAGTTCAACTGGGCGCTGGACCAGATCGCGGGGCAGGGTGGCTGGGTCTTGCGGCTGGACGCCGATGAGGTGGCTTCGACGGATGTGGCTGCATTGGTGCGGAATGGCTTGCCGGATGTCGATGGCATCTATCTGCGTCGCCACATCCGGTTTCAGGGCGATCCGGTGCGGTTTGGCGGTGTCTCGGGCCTGCCGACTATGCGCCTGTTCCGCAACGGCTGCGGGCGGGCCGAAGTGCGCTGGATGGACGAACATATTGTTGTGGCGGGCCGGACTTGCGCGGTTGATGCGGTGATCGAGGATCACAACCTCAAACCGCTGGGTTGGTGGATTGCCAAGCATAATGATTATGCCAACCGCGAGGTGATGGATCTGCTTGCCGATGACAGCGGGGGCAAGGGCGGCCGCAAGCGATGGATCAAGCAAAGGGTTTACAATCGCCTGCCATCTGGCCTGCGGGCCTTGGGGTATTTTCTCTATCGTTTCATCCTGCGGGGCGGGTTCCGCGATGCGGCGGGTGCGCGGCGGTTCCATGTCCTGCAGGGTTTTTGGTACCGGTATCTGGTCGATGCAAAGCTGGCCGAGGTCCGGCGCCATATGGCGCAGCAGCAGTGCACCGTTTCGCAGGCAGCAGAAGCCGTGTTGGGTCTTGCCTGGCCCCGGACACCTGCGCTGGCCCGTGGTCGCGAAACGACGGTTTCCGTGGTGACGGCCGTGCGCAACGGGGCGGCGACCCTGCCTGCGATGCTGGAAAGCCTGCGCGTCCAGAACCATCCACAGATCGAACATGTGGTGCAGGATGGTGCATCGGAAGATGCAACACTTGCGGTACTTGCCGCGGCCGGAGTGGTGCGGGGTGCGATTGTCTCGGAGCCGGATGGCGGCATTTATGATGCAATCAATCGCGGGATCGCGCGGGCGACGGGCGATGTCGTGGGCCTGCTGCATGCGGATGACCAATTGGCCGATGCGCAGGTGCTTGCGGATATCGCAGCGGCCTTTGCCGATCCCGAGATCGACGGCGTCTACGGTGATCTGGAATATGTGGCGCGCGACGATCCGGCCCGTGTCATCCGGCGCTGGACTGCCGGCGCGTTTGATCCCGCCGCGCTGCGCCGGGGCTGGATGCCGCCGCATCCGACGCTCTATCTGCGCCGCGAGGTCTTTGCCCGCGCAGGGCTTTATGACACCAGCTACAGGATTTCGGGCGATTACGACGCCATGCTGCGGTTTCTGACCAGGGGGCAGTTGCGTCTGGCCTATCTGCCCCGTGTCATGGTGCGCATGAAGATGGGCGGGACGAGCAACCGGTCGATGGCCCAGATGCTGCAGAAAAGCCGCGAGGATTATCGGGCGATCCGGCGGCACGGGGTCGGGGGTGTTGGCACGCTTCTGGCCAAGAATGTCTCGAAGCTCGGGCAGTTCCGGCTGAGCGGCGGGCGGTGAGGGGGCTTTGCCCCCGCCGCTGTCGCGGCTCCCCCAGGATATTTTCGGGCCAATAATGACCGGTGGTCAGGTGTAGAAATACGTGGTCAGCATGTAGAAGACGGGGGCTGCGAAGATCACGCTGTCAAGCTGGTCGACAAAGCCGCCTTGTCCGGGGATCAGGTGGGACCAGTCCTTGACGCCACGGTCACGCTTGATGGCCGCGACGACCAGATTGCCGAACATGCCGACTGCTGCGGCAGCACCTGCCATGAGTGCCGCCCCCGGCGCGCCGAAAGGCGTGATCCAGTGCAGGAGCGCGCCAATGCCCATGGCGAAAAGCACGCCGGCGATCATCCCGCCCCATGTCTTGGGCGAAAGGCCCGGAGCGATCTTGCGTTTGCCAAAGCGCCGTCCGTAGAAGAAATCTGCCAGATCGCCGAACTGCACCACCATGACGAGGAAGGCGACCAGCAGCAGCGAGCGGTCGCCGTAGCCGTCGATTTCGATATTCATCAGTGCCGGCACGAGGCTGACGCAATAGACCGCGATCATCAGGGCCCACTGGGTTTCCGCCACACGGATCAGGAAGCGTTGCGGGTTGCCGCGCAGGGCGCTGACCATCGGCAGGAACAGGAAGGCATAGACGGGGATGAAGACCGTATAGAGGCCTGTCCAGCCAAGGCCGACAAAGACGTATTGCAAGGGCAGGATCACGAAGAATGCCAGCGCCAGCGCGATGTGGTCGGCCTGCGATTTCGTCGTGAGTGTCAGGATCTCGCGCAGGGCCGCGAAGGAGGCGAAGGCGAAAAGCACCATGACCCCGACCTTGCCCAAGAGCAGGGCGACACCGACAAAGGCGACCATGCCCCACCAGCTTTGCACGCGGGTCATATAGGTTTCGAGGACGGGGTTGGGGTGTGCGGCAGGCTGGCGTGCGCGCAGGATTTCTCCGATCACGGTCAGCCCGATCAGGATCCCGAAACTGCCGAAGGCCAGAAGCAGGATATCCGCGGTGGTGCTGGTCATGCGCGTCCCTCCGGCCGGCAGGCGAGCAGGGCGTCAGCGGCGCGGCGCAGGAAGTCATCCTTGCTTTCGCCCTCCTGCACGTGGATCGGTTCCCCGAAAGTGACCGTACAGATCAGTGGCAGAGGGATCACCTCGCCCTTGGGCATGATCTCGGTCAGGTTGGCGACCCAGGTGGGCACAAGGTCCACATCGGGGCGCGCGAGCCCCATGTTGTAGAGCCCCGCCTTGAAGGGCAAGAGCGGGTCTTCGGTCATGTTGCGGTTGCCTTCGGGAAAGATGATCAGCGATGCACCTTCGTCGAGGGCGGCGATGATCTTGTCGAGCGGTTTGTCGTCGACCTCCGGCCGCCGGTCGATCAGGACGCAGTTGAAGACCTCGGGGCCGACAAAGGCGCGCAATTTGTTTTTCAGCCAGTAGTCGGCAGCAGCCACGGGGCGCACGGTGCGGCGCAAGGCGGGTGGCAGCACGGACCAGATCATCGGCATATCGGCGTTGCTGGTGTGATTGGCGAAATAGACCCTCTGGCGTGGGACGGGCTCGATCCCTTTCCAGTCGGCCCGCACGGCGGTGATGGCGCGGGCAAAGATGCGGATGGATTGGCCCACGATACGGGCCGCAAACTGACGCAGGTATTTCATGGAACGACTTTGGCCTTGGGCGCGCGGTTTGAAAAGGAAAATCCCTGCCCTGCAAGCGGGGCAGGGCAGGGGTGTTGCAGCGGGGTCAGATGCTTTCGCCTGTGTATTCTTCCAGCAGCTTTTCGTTGCGGGCGGCCTCGAGCCGGTTCAGGCGATCTTCTGACATCTTGTCGTCAAAGCGGTATTTCACGAAGTTGATCAGCGAGAGGGTCAGCAGCAGCACCGCCATCCCCCAGAAGCCTTTCGTGGCGAGCGGCACATTGGTCGACAGCCAGAGCGAGATGCCAAGCATACCGTAGGCGATGGCGACACCGACGCCGTTGACGAACATGATGAGCGAGTTGTCGGACTTTGAAACAGACATGGGATTTCCTTTCGGTTGGATGGGTATGTCGGGGGTTACTTCTTGGATGATTTCAGGCGGGCAAGGACATCGTCCGCAGTTGCGCGCGTTGCCGGACCAAAGCCAGCGTCGGCCATGCGGTCGGCGATGCTGCCGCCCTCAAGGTCGCGGTTGATTTCCGAGATGATCTCGGAGCGCTCAAAGGGGTCGTCGCGGCCAAGAACGCGGGCGATGAGTTCTTCAGCCTCTTCGACGCTGGTCTCGGCAGCGCCTGATTTGACCATGCGCATCTGGATGGTCTGTTCGCGGCGCACGGCACGGGCCTGAATCGCACCCTGTTTGAGGTCGATGATGCGGCGATGACCGGCCTCGATCGAAGACCGTAGGCGGATGATCTTCTGCTCCAGCCGGTCCAGCGTTTCGGCGCGGACGGTCATTTCGTTTTCCATATTGGCAATCGCGCGGGCGGCCTCTTGCGCCATATCCTCGCGGTCGTTGTCCAGCGCCTCTTTGGCGCGGCGGGTCAGGTCGCTGATGCGCGTCTTGAGAGCGGCGTGTTGCTTTTCTTCCGAGCGCTGTCGCTGGATCAGGCTGGCGAGTGTTGCTTTCGCCGCCCGCAGGCTGCTTTCGCTTTCGCGGATTTTCTGGTCGATCAGTTCGATGGCAAAGGCATCGCGGACGCGGTCCTCTGCGCGGGCATTCTGGCCCTGGATCAGTGTTGCAAGTGTCTTGAGCATCGTTCTCTCCATTCGTGAACATCGTTCATGAATTGGATCTAGAGTGCTGTGCTGATTCTTTCAAGGCAAAAATGAACAATGTTCAAATATTTTTGCCGGAGGCCGCGAATTGCCGCAAAACAAGGGCGATCATGCGGTCGATATCCTCGGTGGGGACACCTGCGCTCGCCTCATCAAGTCCCAGAAGGACAATCCCGTGGACCGACGAGAACAGCGCGCGGGTCAGAAGGGCGAGGTCTTCGGGCGTTCTGTCAGGGAAAATCACCGCCAAAGGATCAGAAATATAGGCAAAGAGCCGTCCCATCTCTTGCAGGTACCAATCGGGGGCGGCTTCGCCTGCGGGACGCTCCACATCGAACAATGCCCGCCACGACAGGTGATTGGCTGCGGCAAAGTGGTGATAGGCCTGTGCCATGATCACCAACTGCTCCACAGGGTCCTGCGGGGCGTCGGCCAGCGCGGCAGCGACATCCGCGCCAAGGCGGTGGAAGGTGCGGGCGTTCACGGCCAGTGTCAGGTCCGTCAGGTCGCCGAAGACGTTGTAGATGGCACCAACGGCGCAACCGGCCTCTTTCGCCAGATCGCGGGCACGCAGGGCGCGCAGCCCCTCGGTCGCGATGGTCCGCTCGGCGATTTCGATCAGGTTAGTGCGCAGTGCCTCGCGGCGGGCTTCGGTCTTGCTGGCCATGATGTCCCCACTATTGAACGTGGTTCAATCATAGGCCAGCGCGCGGGAAAGGGAAGCCCTGTCAGGCGTCCCCATCGCGTTTGACCGGAGCGCCGCCTGCGAAACTATTGACCCCGTGATAGCTGATCGGGGCCTCCTGCATCTGCAGGTGCAGCCCGTCGCCGGTGAAGGGATGCGCGCGGGCGAGGTCTTCGTCCACCTCGATCCCGAGGCCGGGGGCAGTCGGGACGGGGATATAGCCGTCCTCGACCGTGATGCTGTGTTTGATCAGGTTGAAATGGAACGGTGTCTCGATGGTTTCGGCGAGCAGGACATTCGGGATCGACGCGGCGAGCTGGATGTTGGCCGCCCATTCGACGGGGCCTGCATAAAGATGCGGGGCCATTTGCGCGTTGTAGACCTCGGCAATGGCGGCAATCTTTTTGGTCTCCCAGATACCGCCGGACCGCCCGAGGGCTGGTTGCAGGATGGTTGCGGCTCCGGTCCGCAGCACGTCTGCAAACTCGGCTTTGGTGGTCAGGCGTTCGCCGGTTGCGACGGGGATGCTTGTCGCGCGGGCCACCTTTGCCATTTCGGGGGCGTTGTCCGGCGGGATGGGTTCTTCGTACCAGAGCGGGGAATAGGGTTCCAAAGCCTTGGCGAGCCGGATCGCCCCGCCTGTGCTGAATTGCCCGTGCGTCCCGAAGAGCAGATCGGCGCGGTCGCCTACGGCCTCGCGGATCGCACGACAGAAGGCGACCGAGAGGCTGATGTCATGCATCGAGGGCATATGCCCGCCGCGGATCGTGTAGGGACCGGCGGGATCGAATTTGATCGCGGTGTAGCCCTTTTCGACCATATCGAGCGCAACCTCTGCCGCCATTTCGGGGCTGGCCCAGAATTCGGGCAGCGGGTGGGTCTCGCGCGGGTAAAGGTAGGTATAGGCGCGGATGCGGTCATTCATCCGCCCGCCGATCAGCGCATGCACGGGGCGGTCGCGGTCCTTGCCGACCATATCCCAGCATGCCATTTCCAGTCCCGACCACGCGCCGATGACGGTGAGGTCAGGGCGTTGGGTGAAACCGGCCGAGTAGACTCGGCGGAACATCAGCTCGATATTCTCGGGGTTCTCGCCGGCCATGTGGCGGGCAAAGACGTCCGTGATCACCGCCTTCATGGCCTCGGGACCGACCGATGCAGCATAGCACTCGCCCCAGCCGACAATGCCGGTGTCGGATGTGACCTTGACCAGCAACCAGTAGCGCCCGCCCCAGCCCGGTGGCGGAGGGGCCGTGACAATGATGTCGAGATCGGCGAGTTTCATGGGGCATTCCTCAGAAAGACATGTGTTATGGCAGACACAATCACGCTTCACCTGATGGGTCCAGATGATCTTGAACGCCTCTTGGCGGTCGAGGAGGGTTTGTTCGACAATCCCATCCGTCCAGATCAGGCGGAGGCATTCCTCAAGGACCCTGCGCATTTTCTGGTGCTCGCCTTTGCAGGGGAACAGGCCGTGGGTATGGCCAGTGGCCAGATCCTTTTGCACCCCGACAAAGCACCTGCGTTCTTCATCGCGGAAGTGGGCACGCGGGAAGACTGGCAGCGGCAGGGGATCGC
>CAZOMZ010000016.1:0-18066 GCA_964581065.1 uncultured Loktanella sp.
CTGATCTCGTAGGCTTCCCGCAGGCGGCCCTCGGCGGTCAGGCGCAGCCAGTCGGGGATATTGTTGTGCAGCGGGCAATGGGTCTGGCAATAGGGCACGCCACACTGGCTACAGCGGCTGGCCTGCTCTTCCGCCTTTTCGAGGGCGTACTCTGCGTAAATCTCGCCGAAGTCTTCTTTGCGTAGATTGGGCGGACGCTTTTCCGGCATTTCCCGTCCGACCTGCGTGAACTTCAACATCTTCTGGCCAGCCATGCGCCATCCTCCCCAAATTCAGAGCGAGACGCCTTGTAAAACGAGTTTCTTGAAATGAAAAGGCAATACTACTGACCTATATCCAAGAAAATTCGCTCTCGCTCGCCTAATTGTGCAAAACTTTGGCCAGTTTTAGGTCCGATATGTTACCTATATCGACTCTTCCCCCAGATTTCTATGTGGTTAGGTTGAAGCAACCGAATCAAAGACGGCACTGATGACCACCTTCAACCTGCTACTGATCGCCCTGATCCAAGGGCTGACCGAGTTTCTGCCAGTCTCGTCGTCGGGGCACCTGATCCTTTTGCCCAGCCTGACGGGTTTGCAAGACCAAGGACAGATCATCGACGTCGCGGCGCATCTGGGGACCCTTGGCGCGGTGATCCTCTATTTCTGGAGTGACGTCCGGCTGGCGCTCGGCGGCCTGGGGCGGATCATGCGCGGCAAGATCGACACCAAGGGCGCTTTCCTCGCCCTCTGCCTGATCATTGCCACCGTTCCTGTTGTCATCTTCGGGCTGTTCCTAAAGCTCACCGGCCTGTCCGAGATGATGCGCGGCATCGCGGTGATCGGCTGGGCCATGATCATCTTTGGCGTGCTGCTGTACTGGGCCGACCAGAAAAGCCCCGAGACCCGCGACGCAGAAGGCTGGACGCTCAAACATGCGTTCCAGATGGGGCTCTGGCAGGCCGTAGCCCTGATCCCCGGCACGTCGCGGTCCGGCATCACGATCACCGCAGGGCGGATGCTAGGCTACAACCGTAGCGACGCGGCACGGCTTGCAATGCTGATGTCGATTCCAACGATCATCGCCTCGGCCAGTCTTCTCAGTCTCGATGTGATTGGCACGGCAGATATCGGTGCCTTACGTGACATCGGCATCGTCATGGCCATGTCCTTTGCGGCGGCACTCTTTGCACTGACAATCATGATGCGATTGCTGCGTTCGGTCAGCTTTACGCCCTATGTGATCTACAGGATCGGCCTTGGGATCGTGCTGCTCTGGATCGCCTACACCTGACCCTACCGTTCAGCCGCAAGAACCAAAGCCCAATAAAGCTGGCTCCCGGACCCGGCCTTGGCCAGCCCGAAATCTTCGAAGTTCGGGTTGATATTATTCGCCTGATGGCCCGGTGAATTGACCCAACCGTTCAGTACCGACTCTTCGGTCTGGTAACCACGCGCGACGTTCTCGCCCCATGTCCGCCAGTTGTACCCCTGACGGGCAATCCGCTGCCCCGCATTGGACCCGTCGCTTCCCGTGTGAGTCATCCGTCGCATGCCCAGCATGTCGTTCGCATGCAGCTGTGCCGCGCGCCCGAGGCGTGCATCATATGAAACCGGCGCAGACCCGTTGTCCGCGCGGACCGCATTCAGCATGCCTGCAAAGGTCGTTGGTGCGGGTGCCGGCGCCGAAGGCGTAACCGTCAGCTGCGAGGTCGTGGGCGTGGGCGCACCCATCGTGGCAAGCGTCTGGTCCACGCCACCCCCCATACAAGCGGACAAACCGCAAAGCGCGATCACAGCCAGAGCCGATCTCATGATGATTCTCCATTAACGTTAGTTAAACACTAGGAAGGGCGGCACGCGGCCAGCAATGCACCGCAGGCGGGAAAACAGAAATGGGCAAACCACTGCCGAAGCAGGGCACCGGCGGGCGGATTGCTGCCAGAGTCAGCGTGCCGGGAGTGGATCGGGTGACGCCTTCTTTCCTTTCGGCCCGCTCGCTGAGACCATCGTCATCATGATCCGAATTGCCGCCATCTCTGCGTTGATTGCTGCTTCACTGACCGGACAGTCTGTGACCGCACAAACAGCCGCGCCCTCACTTCAGACAGAGGCCGAGGCAGCACTGGTCGCAGGTGACACCGCGGTCGCAATCGAACTGGCCAGAGACGACGTGGCGCAGCGCCCTTCAGCCTTTGCCCCCGCATTCATTCTCGCTCTGGGTCTCTTTGAGGCTGGCGAATACCATGCCGCAGCCCATGCTGCGGTGGATGCCTACGATCGGGCCAACATCCCCACCGACAAACGTCAGGCCGCGCAGCTTGCCGGAACCGCATGGTTCCAAGCAAAGGCCTACACGCGCTCGGCCATCTGGCTGCGCATTGCATCCGACTATGCCGAAACCGAAGAAACAAGGCAGATGATTGCGCAATCCTACCTGCGCACCAGAGACGCCAACCCGTTCGCCTTCCGGGCCGGCGCATGGGTGGCCCCAACCGACAACATCAACAGCGGTGCGGATCAGGCCACGTTCCAGCTTGAGGGGCTGCCCTTCGATTTCGTGCTTCCCGCGGACCGGCAGGCCCTTTCGGGGGTGGAATACGCTCTGGAATTGCAGACCAGCTACCGGCTGTCACAAACCGCCAGACAGCGGACAACAGCGGGTTTCTACATCTTCGGCCAGACCTACAGCCTGTCGCGCGAAAGCAGGAACCGTCTGCCCGGGGCTGAAGGCGACGACTTTTCCTATGTGGTCGCCGATGTCTCGCTCAGTCACGAGCGGCAGCTGGTTGAAAACTGGGGCCCGAGCCTGCTTGGCGTCAACACCGGACGCGTCTGGTCAGGCGGCGTCCCCACATGGAGCTATGTGACCGTTGCCGCGCAACAGACATTCGCAGTGGGTGAGGGTGATCTTCTGGCCCTGCGCCTTGCACAGACCCGACAGACTCCGATCGAAGAGGGGCTGGTGGAGACCGATATCACCGACCTGAGCGCCACCTACAGCAGGCAACTGCCCGGCGGAGACAGCATCTCTGGCAGTGTGACGGGCATCTACAGCGACGGCGGTTTCGAGAACATCTTCAGTGAGGTGCGGGGCGAGGCCAGCTATACACTGGCTGAACCACTTGGACCGCTGCATATTTCGGGCAACATCATGCTCGGCTACAGGACTTATGAGGCCTTCCCGACGACGCTGGACGGACGCCGCGACAGGTTCGGCAGCATCGGCATCGATGCGCAACTGAAGGGGCAGTCCTTCTGGGGCTTCTCGCCACTGCTGTCACTACAGGCATCGCGCACCGTTTCCAGCGCCGAGGAATTCACCTCCCAGAGCCTGCATATGCAGTTGGGTGTCCGATCAAATTTCTAGGGGGTCAGACCTTGAGGTTCTTCGCCGATTCCTTGATCGCATCATACTGACCGGACGGACGGAAACGCCAGAGATAGTCCGGCAGCACGGCCTCAAGCGCGGTCGGACGAATGCCCAGCGCGTCAAACCCTTTGGCTTCTGCAGCAACCACATTGTCGATCCGCAGATTGGCGACCTGGTCCTTGGTGACAGGTGGCTTGATCAGACCGGCAGACAGGAAGCGGACAATCCCAAAGCCCGTCGCCATGACGTTTGCAGCCCAGAATGGAATGTTCAGAATAATGCGGCGGCGGCGGATCTCGCCGAGCATGATCTGCATCAGCTCGCGGAAGCTGTGCACATCCGGGCCACCCAATTCGTAGATCCCACCGGGAACCTGACCGATGATCGCTTTGGTTGCCACGGCAGCGATGTCATCCACATAGACCGGCTGGAACTTCGTCTCTGCACCAACGACCGGCAGGATCGGGCCAAGGCGGCTCATGCCGGCGAAACGGTTGAAGAACTGGTCTTCGGGTCCGAAAATGATCGACGGGCGCAGAATAATTGCGTCAGGCATATGCGCGAGAACGGCGTCCTCACCTTCGGCCTTTGTGCGGGCATAGGCGCTTTCCGCTTGGGCGTCAGCACCGATTGCCGAGATATGAACCATGCGGGACACGCCCATATCTGCCGCGATCCGCGCGATGCGTCCGGCACCTTCGGACTGAACGGCCGAGAATGTGTTCTTGCCCACCTCGTCGAGAACGCCCACGCAGTTCACAACCGCATCAGCGCCATTGGTGACAGCAGCAACAGAGGCGTCATCACGGATATTGCAGAACACAGGCTCGACCTGACCGACAACACCGTAGGGGCGGACAAACATCGCTTCATTGACATTGCGCACAGCCACGCGCACGCGCCAGCCTTCTTTCGCCATGCGGCGGGCAATGTAGCGTCCGACAAAACCGGAACCGCCGAAGATAGTGACGAGCTTGGACATCGCAGACCCTCTTGAATAGTCGGGTTGGGTTTACCGCCCGCTTGGGGCCACGACAAGGCGCAAACAAAGGATTCCGCCAAACCGCGCTTTTTTGTCGTCGAATCGCGTTGACAGCCCCCCGCCCGCGGCGTAAATCGCGCTTCACCGACCCTGTGCCCAGGTGGCGGAATTGGTAGACGCGCCAGCTTCAGGTGCTGGTGTCTGTATGGACGTGGAGGTTCGAGTCCTCTCCTGGGCACCATTATCCCAAATATTTAATCTCATCCCGCTGCATCAGTGGTTATGCACGCGGTCATGCATCCAGCGTCAGATCTTCGGTCCTGAATGCTGCAATGCCCTGCCCGCAATCAGTGAAATCCTCTCGATCCAGATAGGTCTGCAAAAGCTTTCTGGTCTGGAAAGGATCACCGTAGAGGTCTCTTTGCTGGCGGCTTCGTTTGCGTTCGTCCAAAGGCTCAGCAAGACAGCGGCGGTTGCTTCTGATCTCGTCTTCCAGGCCATGACGGGCAAGATACTGCTGCATCAGGAACCAGTAGATTTCTTCTTGGTGAAACAACGGATCCTGCCATGGTTTTGTATGGCCGACAAAATGCACCAGCCTTGGATTGCGCGAGGCGATCATCGCCTTGACCGGGAGAATCGCCTGCCAGTTCCAGCCTGCTGACAGCTCTGCCCAGTTTCCGTCGACGACCCGGTTCAGCGCCGATTGATCTCCGAATTTGCAAAGCTCCGGATTGGTTTCCCACAAAGCGATGGCACGGGAAGAAATGGCCAGATCGCGGTAAATCCGGCTTTGCACCAACAGGACACCGGAATTGAAATAGTGACCCTGCACATTCTCGGGAAGGCCCGCGTGATAGGCGCGGTTCTTTCCATGCGGCGCGCCAAACCACAGTGAAATATCCCTGACCGCCGCCAAGGGTTTCTCCGCCAGATCGAGCAGCGCAAGGTCCGACACATCCCCCCAACGCAAGAAAACATCAGCGTCCAGATAGAGCACCCGCTCGAATTCCTGCGTGATCTGCTCGATCGCTGTCAGCCGCAGAAAATGGGCCGAAGTCAGTCTCGGGCCTTCTGCCTCATCGCGGTCCGCCCGCGTGGCCGGAAGGGTCGCAACGGTCTGCACAGACGGGTGGATCAGGGGCCGGAAGGCTTCGGGGATCGGATCGCTATGGAAGTAGAAGAAAGCGACGTCACGGCGCGCGCAATGTCGGATCAGCCGCTCGAGGGCAAAGAACGATTGCCACATCATGTCTTTGTCAGAGCACAGGCAGACGGCAAATTTCTTCATCGTGGAGCTTTCCATTTTTGGCCCGCCAGATGCAGACATTCGCAACAGACTGGGCGAAATTGCGCGACTTTGCCATTGCGGCAGGCTTTCCTATTCAGCCAAGCTATCGTAGAGCACGCAACAGGCCGCTGAACATTTCCATGAAGCATCTCAAACATACCAGCCCCCACGGCACTGTCATGGCTGTTTCCATGATGAAGGACGAGGCGCCGTTTTTACTGGAATGGTTCGCGCATCATCTCGCGGTCGGATTCTCGGATATCCTTGTCTACACGAACGACTGCACCGACGGCACAGTCGAAATGCTCGAGCGGCTTGAGGAACTCGGGCTGGGCTACCACCGCCCAAATGACGTTCCAGAAGGCATGAAGCCGCAACCGTCGGCGATCAAATATGCGCAGGCTGAACCTCTGGTGCGCGGCGCCGACTGGGTGATCCTGCTGGACGCGGACGAGTTTCTGGCCATCAGCCACCCATCGGGCACGGTCGACGGTATGATCACGGACGCCGTCGCCCAAGATGCGAATGGGATCGTGATAACATGGCGGATCTTCGGTTCGGGCGGTGTGGTCGAATGGTCGCGCGAACCGGTGTCCGAGCAGTACCTGCGTGCCGCGCCTCCGCTTTGGAACAAGGGCTGGGGCGTCAAGACGCTGTTCAAGTTCGACCATGAGTATTGGAAGCTTGGCATCCATCGCCCCGCAATCAAGAACCGCTGGATCGAGACGGATTTTCCCGACACCGTGAAATGGCTGAACGGATCGGGCCAGCCGATGGAGGACTATTTCAAATTCCGTGGCTGGCGCTCGATCCGGCGGACGCTGGGCTATGACTGGGCGCAGATGAACCACTATGCGGTCAAATCGGTGGACAGCTACGCGGTGCGCAAGTTCCGCGGCAACGTCAACAACAAGAAAGACAAATACAACGCCGACTACTGGTCCCTGCAGGACCGCAACGAGGTCGAGGACCGCGTTATCTTGCGCCATGCCGATAAGCGTCGTGCAATCATGGATGCATTGCTGAAAGATCCGGTGCTGAACCATCTTCACTACAAGGCGCTCGACCGGGTCGAGGCAAAACTGGCCGAGTACAAGCAAACGGACGCCTACCGCGCCTTGCGTGACAGCCTGATCGCTGCGGGCGAGGTGCCGATCACCCAAGTCGTTGCCAAACCACCCGTTGCCCGCGACCCCGCCAAGATCGCCGCCTTGATGAGCCGCGTCGAACAAAAGGTCGCCGACCAGCCGAAAGAAGAGCGCCGCAGCGAGACTGTCGACGGTTGGGGTGCTGCGGGCGGCTATCACTATGTCTCGGGCAAGATTGACCTGTCAGGCGAGATCGCTGTCGACTGGATTCCCAACCACGAAATCGCACTGCCGGCCGATCCGCGGATCTTTAACCCAGAGACCTTGAATAGCGTGCTCAGCGGACGGTTTGACCGGCGCAATGCCCGCAATATCGACGGCTATCTGGATGGAATGTCGCGCCTGCTGGACATCGGAACAGGCGTCGGCTTCATCGCCATCAAAGCTGTCAGGGACAATCCTCACCTTGTTGTCATGGCACAGGAAGGCCGCAAGGAACTGGTCAAAATGGCAAAGGCCATCTCCAAGAAGAATGACCTTGAAGACACGGCGCGCCTGAAGCTCTCTGATGCGGATCTGGTTTTCGCGGCTGACAAGGATGGCGATGCTAGCGGACTCGCGGCTTATCTGCGTGACTTCCAGCCTGATGCGCTGCGCCTAGGCTATGCGCCCGATGTGCCGCCGCAAGTGCTGGCCAAAGCCGATCTGGCATCTGTGCGCCGCGTGATTATCCCGTTTCACGACAAGGCGGCGCGCGACCGTTACCGCGCAGACTATGCGCCGGCACTGAACGCCGCCGGGTTTGCCGAGGTCGAGGGACGTGACGGATCGGGTTCGCTTCAGTTCGACAGGGTGGATTAAGGGCGAACCGCTTGCCTTGTGCGGCGCGTTGGTTTCAGATGACGCGCGACAACGGCAGCCGGACAGAACGAGGGGCAAGGCGTGGCAGGCAAATCCAAGAAGGACAACGGAACAACGGCGGCCCATGGTGTTGTCGTCGTTGCCCGCAACGGCGACGTGATCCGCTATGATCCCAGCGGTCTTGTCATGCGCCTGTCCGACAAGGTGATCGACGATATCGCCCTGCGCCTTTCCGGCAAGATCAACCTGCCGGCCGCCAGCGGTGAGATCGCAGCCGGAACCGTCACCCGGGCTGATCCGCACGACCTGCTCGAAGGTGTCGATGCCTGGGACGTCCGGCAAGAAGGCGAGTGGCTGTTTTTCTCTGCAAACCTGCCCGGCGAACAGGGCGTTCGCGGCTTCAGGCGGCTGGTCGAGGGCGGTGATATCGTCGGCGATGCACCGGGCCCGCTGTTTGGCATCCTCGGGATCGGGGGACCACGGGCCGCCATCGCGACGCGCGAGACCTCAAAATATCCTCAACATGTGCTGGCCCCCGCTGACGACATCGGTGCAGTGGGTCATGCAGGCGTCGAGGACGCCAAACAGATCGACACGCTCGAGCACCTGCGCGAAGTCACGCATGAGGCGCTGGTGGCCGAGACATTCATCCGCTGGCAAATGGAGAAATTCGAGGCTTTCCCCCTCTTCGTCACGCGGATCGAGACCGACAGTTCCGCAACGGCTGCGGACCTTGCCAAAGGCAAGGCGTTTGACAATCTCATCGCCGCCGCAAGCAATCTTGCCCTTGCTGCCAAACGACTGGGCAAGAAGCCCAAACTGATGTGCGTGCATCTGGACTACAGCCTTGAAGATGCATCCGGCGACCCTGTGGCCTATCGCGACGGGATGCTGGCGCTGATGGATCGCGCGGAAGAGGCGCTTTTCAAGCTGGGTTTCGACAACCCGTTGTTTGTGGCCCGCATGGAAAGCGGCACCGCCGAGATTACGAATGCTGCCGCGATTGAGGGGCAGTGGGAACTTGGATGGAACCACGGCGAGCACCGGTTCCTCTATTCCGCGCCCAGCTATATGTTTGCCCACGACCGCTTCGAACGGCCGACGGATGCCGCGCGGCGTGAAATGGCCGAGATGACCGCCGCTGCCGTGACCGATCCTGAAAGCTGGCAATGCCCGACATTCTATCTGGCAGAGCGCAGCACTGACCCGTTGGTGATCCGTATCGTTGCGCAGGCGGCAAGTCAGCTTGTTGTTGACGGCTATGACCCGTTCGAGGCAGGACCTGCGGCGGGGTTCAGGATCATCGGCGCCGAAAACAAGGTCCAGATTACCTCGGTCACAACTGATCCGGCGGACGGGCAGACGATCCTGCTTGGTTTGTCGGCTTCACCGGAAGGCGCGGACGTTCGTGTCGCTTACGCTCACGGGGCAGCCCCGCGCGAGGGCAGCTACCCTGCAAACTGTGGTGCCGTGCGCGATGGCTGGCAGCTGGAGAGCGCCACAGGGCGCGTTCTCAACCGCTGGGCCCTGCCTTGCCTGCTGCCTTTGCAACCCGGAGGCGCAGATGCTCAAACTTGATGCGACATTGCCTGATGGCGCACTCGTCGGCACCGAGCGCGCGGCCTTCGCCGAAACGATCACCAAGACGGGTGCTGTCTGGTTTCCGGGTGACTGGGATGCCTTCGAGATTGATGACGGAACCGGCGCGGTCAAGGAATGGCGCAGCGCAGATGGCACCGCAGCGGCGGTGCCGGTCAACCCCAACGAAGGCAACGGTCTTTTGGCAGAGGTCGGCCCCTATTCCGGTTTGCGCTGCGTTCCCGAAGTCAATTGCGGTCTGGTCGTGCCGCGTATCGCCGAGAGTGCGGGCACCTTCTCGATGGCTGTCATTTATCAGCCACCGTCAGAGGATCAGTCAAAGACGCTGCTTACTCTGAATACCGGCTACTCTGGCGGCAACGACGCTGACAGCAACTACATCTATCTCTCGGACGCAGGTGACTTTTTCACGGTCAAAGACACACGCGGCGCGGTCGAGGTCGTCAGTCCCATTGTCTCTTCCGACGAAGGTTTGCGCATGGCAGTCGTGACACTTTGCGGAAACAAGCTGGCCGTGGCCGAGAATCTGGAACCTGCGACCGTGACAGAAGGCGCCGATGCAGGGATGCGGACCTCGGCAGACCTGTTTATCGGGTGCCGCAGCCATCGCAGCGGCCTGAAAAAGACCCTTGGGGGTGCCACCATCCTTGAAGTGCTGTTCTGGCCCAAGCATGCCCTGCTGACGCCCCGCGGCCCTGAAGATACGGCAGCCTATCTCGATCTGAAACGCTACTTCCTTTGGGAGTACTGAATCTATGGCCTTCACCGCGGACAGCGTAAAGGGCGGGAATATCTGCGCGATCTGGGTGGACGACATGATCGACGTCTTCACCTGGCGCGACACGTTCGGGATCACGATCCAGACGCCGAACCTCGACCGTTTCATGGCCGAGGGCGTCAGGTTTACCAACGCCTATGCGACAGTCCCGCTTTGCGCGCCTTGCCGTGCTGAACTGGCGACCGGCATCTCGCCTTTCCGCAGCGGTTTGGTCGACCTCAACCGTTTCTGGCGCGACGTTTACCCGCCTGAAAAGGCATGGGCCTACGACTTGCGGCGTGCGGGTTTCTACAACTTCACAACGGGCAAAGTTGACAGCAACTATCGCCCGATGCCCGAGCAGTACCGGCGCATCCTGTTCCACGAAGACCGGCGCGCCGTAGACAACAGCAAGCGCGAGGGGGTCCATGACTACCTTGGGCGAGGGCCCGGCATTCGCGGTGTGAACCATCCCAACGATGACGGATCACAGGATGACAAATTCTATGATTTTCAGGTGGCGCAAAACGCCATTGATTTTCTCGGTCATGTCGACCCCACCCGCCGCAACCTGATCCAACTGGGCTTCAAGCACCCGCACTACAATCTCGATTGCCCCGACCGCTTCTACCAGCAATACGACGTGCGCGGCATCAAGTGGCCGACGATTGCAGCGGAAGAAGACTATCACGGCCCCCAACCCGGTTTTGCCGTCTATGAGGCGGCCTACATTGCCAACGGCCGCTGGACACCGGAAAAATCGGGGGACGAGGCATGGCGGCAGGTCGTGCGCGCTTATTTCGCCGCGATCAGCCATGTGGACCATGAGATCGGGCGCTTCCTCGACGCCTTGCGGGCCTCGCCCATCGCCGAGAATACGACCGTGGTTTTCCTGTCCGACAACGGTTTCAACCTTGGGAACCACGACAGTTTCCACAAGATGAGCCAGTGGGACAGTGCCGCTCATATTCCTCTGGGGATCTGGCATGCGGGTATGAAAGGCGGGCAGGAAATTGACCTGCCTGTCTCACTGCACAACATCCCCAAAACCATCATGCAACTGGCGGGCCTGCCGCCGCGCCCCGACTGGACAAGCGGGCAAAGCCTGTTGCCCCTGATCGATCCCTCGTTTGGACAGTTCGACCGCAGCAAGTCACCCGTGACCTGTGTTTTCGGCACGCTCTCGGTGCGTCCCTCGGTCGAAGGCTACGAACACCTGCGCTATTTCCGCTATCCCAACGGAGAAGAGCACGTCTATGACATCGTGGCCGACCCCGGCGAGACCACCAACCTTGTCGATAGCGCACCCATGGACTTCCTGCGCGCAGAACTGGTGAATGGCGCGCTGGATCTTGGCCTTGATCTGCGCGGGTTCGAGAACCCTGCAAAGGGCGTCAACGCGATGATGGCCGTCGATGGCAGCGTGGTGCTGGCTGGAGGTGGTGCCGACAATCACTACTGGGCCTATGGCAGCGATGCCGAGAAGATCAGCGAAGAGAAGGACGGCGGCACCGATACGCTCTGGTACATGGCCGGGCCTGATGACTACGTCCTGCATTGCCCCGCCAATGTCGAGAAGATCAGGATTGCGACCGTCGTGTCGCGCAAAGAGGCGGATGGCAGTTCGTCCAAGACCATCCAGATTGTCGCCCATCCCGACAGCCCGATCGAATTTGAAACATCCGAACGGGTGACCGTCGATGTCAAAGGCTCCACCAAAGACGACATCATGTTCGGCCCCAAATACGGCGGTGCGACCTTCTATGGCGGGGCTGGCAATGACCAGTTGATCGCCAAAGCCACGATGGATAACGCGCGGCACTATTTCTACGGCGAGGCGGGCAATGACTATCTGTCCGGCGGTCCGGGGAGCGACCTGCTGGATGGTGGAACCGGCGATGACGTGATCCACGGGCGGCGCGGCAACAACAAGCTTTATGGCGGGCATGGCAACGACCAGATCTATGATGGCGATGGTTCGTCATTTGTGGACACCGGCCCTGGCCAGAACACCGTCGCCTTATCGCATGGCGATGACGAAGTGATCGTCGGCACCGGAATCAACCGCATTGATCCCGGCTCGGGTGCGGTCACGTTCCGCATCCGCTATGGCGGGATCACGATCGTGCAAAGCTGGTCGCCTGACCAGACCTACGACCTCAGCGACTGGCCGGCCGCGCCGGACCTGACAATTGGTAAGGGCGGCAAGGCGCGGTTGCGCTGCGGTCTGTCGATTGTCGAGATTGGCGGCGTGGCGGATGTCGAGCGCCTGCGCGCACAAATCCTGACACACAGCTAATCCCTTTGCACTTGCAGCCTGAATCACCGATATTCGCGCGAAATCCTCTCTGACCTAGCAAGGCTTGACCCAATGTCGTTTTCCCGCCGCCCCGTTGCCTCCCTCTGGATCGGAGAGTCGCTGCAGTATCTCAATCAGCTTTGCCTGAAATCGCATCTCCGGCATGGGCATCCGGTCACGCTCTATTGCACGGACAAGGTCACGAACGCGCCCGAAGGCGTCGAAATTCGCCCCGCGTCCGAGATCATGGACATCCCGATGGACGTGGTCGAGGCGACTTCGGCTTCGTTCCTGTCAAACGTCTTTCGCTACAAGATGATCCAGAAAACCGGCGCGATCTGGATTGACTGCGATGCCTTCTGTCACAAACCCTTCCCCGACGAATGGGAATGGATCTATGCCGGCCACGGCATGCGCGGGGCGCTGAACTGTGGTGTCGTGGGCCTGCCACAGCACTGCGAGCTGATCGACCAACTGATCGACTACTACGACAACCTGCCCGAATATCCGGCTTGGTGGAATGCCAACCAGCGCAAGAAGATGGACCGGATGAAGGGCAACGAGTCTCACGCGGTCAAGATCTACAAGACCGAACGCACAGCATTCGGCCCGCAGGCCTTCACGCATTTTGCAAAGGAAACCGGCGATTTCGACAAGGCGATGACCCCGGATGTTCTTTATCCTGTGCCATTCCAGTTGAACGATATCTTCTACGACCCCCACGGTCGGGTCGAGGGCTGGTTCACAGATGCAACGGTTTCGGTTCACCTTTACACCAACGGGACCAAACCCTGGTGGCGCAAGCACAAACCGCTGAAGAACTCTTATGCTTGGCGGATGTGTCAGGAAGTCGGGATCGACCCATCGCTCGCACTTGGTTAGGCACGATCAAGACCGGCCTCGATTTCACGCAGCAACCAGTCTGACCAAGGTCCGCTTTTTCCGTCGGCGTCCGGCATCAGTTCACGCACAGGCCGCGTGTGCTGGCCATAGTTGATACGGGCGACCGTGATGGGCAGTTTGCGTTCTTTGGCGTATGCCTCGAGCCTGTCCACCTCTGCGCGCGGAAAGACCTGATCTCCGCGCGCGCATAGAAGGGCGACGTCGGGGCCTGCATCCGACACGCACCACGGTTGTGGCACGATGGAAGCAACCGCAATGGCCTTGGCGGCTGGCGACAGTCCCTCAGGATGTGACAGGTCATCCAACCCCCGCGCCGCGGCAACCGCCGCAAGACCACCCGAAGAGTTTCCCATTGCGATCCAAGGCTCGCCGACGAAACCCAGTTGTTCCTGGGACATAAGGTAGTGGGCAGCACTGAGAAAATCCTCTGTCGCGCGATAGAGCGAAGGACCGAACATTGTTGGTCTGATATCGGGATAGAAGGCAGCACTTCGGGCTTCTGCCGCATCGATCAGGTCAAGCCGCGCCTCGTCAAAAGCCCTGCGCGGATTGCCCCCCTTGCGGTAGCTGATGCTGGCAAAGGCAATGCCCCGCGCAGCGAGCAAAGGACCAAACCGGCGCGCAATCCTGTCGTTTCGCGACCCGTGGACAAATCCCCCACCATGGGCATGGACCACCACCCCCCTTGCCGAAGCAGCGGGCCGCCAAAGATCAAGTGCCAGATGCGGTGGCCGAAAGGTGAGGGTTTCGCATTCAGCCGTCACGGTGCAAGCGATCCCGGCAATCTGGGGCGAAAGGCACAAAGCGAGCCGTTATGCGCGCCATAGTCCTCGGATTCGAGCGGCAGATAGGCCAGATCCTGCATCATGAACCGCAGCGCCTGTGTCGCGCCGGTCAGGTGTTCGGCACTGGCACAAACAACAACGGCATCTTCGCGCAACAAGGGCAGCGCGGCTTTCAGGATCGCAAGCCCGACCACATCGCTTGCGGGCAGCATCAAAAGGTCAAAGCGGCGATGGTTGGCAGGATCGGCGGCCAACGCCTGCAGAGCATCGGTTTCCAGCGCCACTGAGGTTGTCACCTGCGGCGCGAAACGGGCGGTGAGCCACGTCGCAGCAGCGGGGACATAGGCCTGCGTGGCTGGCGGATTGCGATCCTTGTCGCGGCGCCATTTCGCACTCTCGATCGCAGTGATCCGAAGGTCGGGGTTCAGATGCATCGCCGTCAGCGGCAGGTGCCCGCTGTCAAACCCGACCAACAGCGCATCATCGGCATGGGCCAACCATGCAACCAGCCTCGCCCTGATCCGGTCCGATCTGGTGCGCAGCTTGCTGTCGATCAGCGGGGACTGCTGCATATGGCGGTAGAAATGCAACCCGTGGATGGCCTGATCCTCGCGGCCAGACTGTGCGACGGCCTTGGTCAGCGCTTCGTTGAGTGCGGCAAAGTCGGTCATGCAGGCTGGCGCCTGCAGGACAGTATCGACCTTTGCCTCCAGCTCGGAGACACGGAACTTCAACGCATTGTCGTCACTATGCAAAGGAGACTGGCGACGCCCTGCGCCACCAGCGAGCCGCTCCAACATAGCATTCCGGCGCGCGTCAAGTTCGGCCGGGCTGAATACCTCTTCCCCCGGACCGTCATCACGGTTGTAGGCATACATCGATGTGGCCCACTTCTGCTCGGCATAAACGCGGTCGGGACCGTCATAATAGGCGTCGGGATCGCTTTTCTGCCAAGGGACAAAATAATGCGTGGGCCAGATCTTGAGGGCGTCCTCGGTGGGCTGCCACTCTCTGATCTTGCTCATCAGAAAGCGGTTACCGGTCGAGACCTCCGCTTTGCGCAGCGCCTCGGGCGGGGTGTCTGCAAGCGTGTCGATAATCCTGCCCAGCAATGGGTTGCCCGGTTCACAGGCAAGCAAAGGACAGACGCCGCGAAACTTGTCCGTCTCGGGCCGGTCGTAGACGGTATAAGCGCGCGGCTTGTCCAGCAGCTCGTCCACCGGATGAAGGCAGATCGCATCAGCGTCTGCCATGAACCCCCCGAAGTGATAGAGGATTTCGTATCGCATCATGTCCTGCACGCCCGCATAGAGGCCGCGCCAGAAATACTCATTGATCTGGCGGCGCAGGCGGAAGGGGAACCCGGCCAGAAAGTCGTTGTCATAGACGGTGTATTCCCAATCGGGATGCTTTTCCGGCCAGGTCTGCATCCACTTGAGTGGTGCAGGCTTTGGGCCGATCCAGATGTGACCAAGGCGCTTGGGAATGGCGGTCATGCGGCACTGTCTCCGGCCATGATCCTGATCATCTGGTCGCGCATCCGCGCCGGCAGACGGAAGACGATCTTTTCATCGCTGGGTGCCAGCCGCCACAGGCCAGCCTCTGCTTGTGTTTTGGTGCCCGCTAATTGTTTGCGCAGTTCTGGCAGGTCCATCGTGTCGGGGGCCCGCGATGCGGCTAAAGCCTGATCAGGGATGAGGTCAGTTCCTGTGCCGGCTCTGATCAGGCAAAGGTGCGGATCGACAGCAAAAGGCTTTACGTTGCAAGCCGCCCCAGCCTCACCGAAGGCGATCCGCCCACGCGTGATACAGGGCCTTTGCGCGTCACCCGCCAGTCGCGCATAGAGCGGTCCGGCCCCGGGGGCATTCAGCAGCTCAAGGCAAAGCGGCGCAGAGACTACTGGCACGCGCCCGTTCGCGGTGAGTTGGGACAGGTAAGTGCCAAGCCCGTCCGCTTTCAGGGGATCAACAACAAGAAATTCATCGATATCCAGACAAGCAACCCAGTTAAAGTATAGCGTCAGCCCCGATGCAAAGCTGCCAACCGTCGCAAGGATTGCATCGGCTTCAATACCAGCCGGGATCGGGATCACGTTTGCGCCGCCCGCCGCCTCTGTAATCTTTGGATCGTTGGCTGGGTTGAGGACGTAGAGACTGCTTTCACCAAACTGCGCAGCATAATACTGACACCAGCGGGTGACCTTGGCCCCGTCTCCGTCTGAAACTGTCACAAGGGCCATCGGTGCTTTGGAGGGATCGGGCAGTGCGATTGCTGGCGCGACGGGTGACTGCCCCTCATCTTCGCTTGCCGGTCTGACTTGCAACGGCAGCGCGCGTTCCTCGGGGACGTCAAACACCCAACGGACCAGACGCGTTCCGATCTGCTGGTTCAACATCTTGTCGAGGTCCTTTTTGCGACCGGCATCACCCAGCACGTCACGATTGCGGTAGTGCAGAAGGGTAACATCGGCATCATAGGGCAATTTCTTGCCCCGCAGGATACCGCCAATGCTGTAGTTGTAGCGTTCCGGCATGATGTTCCACGTCATTCCGGCGCGCAACGTTGCGACCGGCAAGGCCATCTGGTCGAGATAGGGTCGCTTGTGGGGGATAAAGCTGTGCTGGTCGATGATCTGCGCCGTCTCCATCAGCACTTCTGCAAAGCGTCGCCCGTCTGCTGTCCGGTAGGTTTCATCGATGACAAAGAGACCCGCGTTGAAGTAGGGGACCGCATCAATCCGCCGATCACGGGTCATCTTGATCCGCTCGGCCGGAACCGGCATGTCGAAGACCCCGTAGATGTCGTCCCAGATCGACTGGTCCGCCCAGCGCATTGACGTCGCCGGCACCATCCCGACCTGTCCGGGAGCGACGAGCTCTTCAATTGTGCAAGGACGCAGGAAAGCCATGTCGGAATCCAGAAACGCCGCATAGTCCGTGGTCTTCGGAGCCAGCGCCGCAATCAGCTTGTTGCCGTGCGGATAGGCGGGATCGAAGAAACCCGCCGTCTCGAGCCTCTCGACTTTGCAGCGCAGGCGGCGCAAGACCTCGAGAGGTTCTTTTCCCATCTCGTCATAGACATCGGCAGGACAATAGCCGATCACCTCGACCTCTGGCGGCAGATGCGTCCGGATCGAAGCCGCGAGGTGACACGCCATGTAGAGATAGCCAGGTGGCTGTATGATGAAATGAAGTGTCAGGCTCGGCATGCGCAGTCCGTCTTGAGCAGGTTTCGCCCTTTATCACTCAGCGCTGGCAGAGTTGCAAAGACTGAACACCTGCAAACTGCCTGCATCAATCGCGTTGAATGCCAATGCCAAGCCAAATAAGAAGTCTTGGATAAATTCATGGCCGATTAGTTGGCTCGTATTCGATAGTTTGCACCGCCCAAGGACAACTCAATGGCATTGGACCTTCGTGACATCCGTTCGGTGATTGTCAACCTTCCGCAGGACACACATCGCAAGGCGTATATGTCAGAGCTTTTGACAAAGCTCGGGATGCCACATGAGTTCGTGCCGGGCGTGACAAAATTTGGCAAGAAAAAGAACGTAGCGGCAGCCTATGCCGCCGGTTTCGACAAGATGGGAGAGGCCCCTTTCATCATCTTTGATGACGACCAAGAGCTTCTCTGGGACGACTGCGTACTTCCACATGTGCCAGAGGATGCGGATATCATCTACCTGGCAACCCGGAATTCCGGCTGCTTGCCAGACACAGAGGAATACAAGGCCAAGTATGGGATGAACGCCTATGACGGCCTTGCCCTGGCTGAGGCGCACGACGATGTTTACCTGCGCCTGACCTCCATGATTTCATCCATGGCGATACTCATATTGACTGAACGCGGGCGCCAGCGTTACCGCCTCGAACTCAAGAAGGCATTCAATCGTTCGGCCGCCGCCGACGTCCGCTATGCCTTCGCGATGCCGGATTTGAACGTATACGGGCTGAGAAGGCCTATGTTTGCAGAGTGCATTGACCTGCAAGTTGCTTCCAAAGCAGGCCCGGGAAGGGTTGCGATGACGCACACTCCTCTTCGCGTCGTTGAAGAAGGGGAAGTTCGGATTGCACGCCATCGTTTGCGAAACCTGACGGTCAAGGCGGTGCGCGATCCCGAAACCAAGGCGCTGAATTGGGAAGTTTTG
>CAZOMZ010000017.1:0-4469 GCA_964581065.1 uncultured Loktanella sp.
CTGGATGAGCCAGGCCGGCATCCCGACAGATGGTGGTGAAGACGGCGTGACGGTTCTCAAGCAGGGCTTCAACGTCGATCCGCTGCTGAACCGTGAGGCCGACTGTATCTCGACGATGACCTACAACGAATATGGTCAGGTGCTGGATGCGGGCGTCGATCCGGACGAACTGGTGACTTTCAAATATGAAGATCAGGGCGTCGCCACGCTGGAAGACGGCATGTATGTGCTGGAAGAAAACCTTGAAGATCCGGTCTTCGTCGACAAGATGGTCCGCTTTGTGCGCGCTTCCATGAAGGGTTGGGAGTACGCCGAGGCGAATGTCGAAGAAGCGGCCGAAATCATCGTCGAATATGATGAAACCGGTGCGCAGTCACTGGCCGCGCAGACCCGTATGATGGGCGAAATTGCCAAGCTGACCCAAGGCAGCACAGGTGCTCTGGACGTGGCAGCCTATCAGCGGACCGTCGATACGCTTCTGGCGGGTGGCTCCGATCCGGTGATCTCGGCACAGCCCGAGGGGGCCTATACAGCCGCGATCACCGATCAGGCGCTGAACTGATCGTCCTGTCGCTTTGAAACGTCTTCGGGCCAGCAAGCGTGCTGGCCCGAAAACTGTCGGCAGAGTGGATGCCGGCGATATCTTCGCCCAAGCGCGGTCAATTCCCGTCAAGACTGATCGTTACGCGCCGCCAACTGCGGTCGCTGCGACCTGCCGGAACACCGGCCTGACGCGCCATCTGCGAACCCAGACCCACATGCTGCACGCGGACATTCGGTCCTACGATCCCGCGCACCATGCCTGCGACCAATGCCGCGCGGCGATGGGACAGTGATCTGTTGCGCGCCTCGTTTCCGGTCGGATCGGCATGGCCTGTCACACGGACGAGGCGGCTGCCATTGGCAATCAGCGTGCGCAGATTGGGGCTCATGCTGCCCCACCACGCTTGCACCTGCGCTTCGATCTCGCGATTGGACGAGGCGCTGCCCGAGTTAAAGAAGATGTGCTTGCCGTTGGCAGGATCGCGCGGGGCGGGACTGTTGCTGCGGCCACGACCGCCGCCACCAGGGTGTGCCGGCTCGCTGCGCGGCGCTTGCAGGCGGCGGTATTTGTCGGTGCAGATCGCCGTCACGGCACCGCTGACATAACGCACAGGTCCGGCCGAGACGAGACCACCGCGGAACCCCGAGACGCGCACGCGCCCGTTGGTGTAGATGCGGATCTTGCCTTCGAACTGTTCTTGCACGCGGCCCATCACATCAGCGGGATTCCAAAGCCCCGTGAAACGGAATTCAGCGTGTCCCGGCATGCTGTTGGACAGGCGTTCTTCGATCGGGACTGCGCGGGCCGTCATGTGATGGTTCAGCCAGCCAATCGACGGTGACCCCGCAAGCACGGTCGCCCGCGTCACCGAAAAGCAATTGTTGTAGACCTGCACGCGGAACGGATAGGTCGCATAGTCCTGACCACCGGACTCGTAGCGGCAACGCAATTCGAAACGGTAGATGTTCGTGCGGTCGGGGGCATCCGGCGGATTGTAATTGGCGCGAATGGCCAAAGGCGTGCAGTCGAAATCGAGCCCGTTGAATGTCTGACGGGCCATGCTCGCCAGCCGTCCCACGCGCAGGCCGAAGTCCAGCGCATCATTTGCCGTCTGAATGCCTGATTGGGCAGTCTGGTTGGCCTGCTGCACGGTCTGAAGAGTATTGCGCACCGGCAGCGTCGGATCGACCAGAAGATTACCGGCCTGCGCGCCGACACTCTTTGCACCTGAACTCAGCAGATCGCCGACAAAGGGCAGAGACCGCGCTGCTGCGGCCACCCGTCCCCAGAATTCCGGATCGGCGCGCAGGGCTGTGACTTCGTAGTTGTCGCCATAGCTTTCCGCAGCCTCGGCCCCGACATTCAGGCCGATGATGTCGATGTTGGGGTCATTCTCACCAAAGAGATCGCGGGCAAAGAGGATGTCGCCCTCTTGCAGGGTCTCGGCGCTGGGGACGAAGGCCGCAAAGGACTGGGCCAGCGGTCCTGTGCCCTCAACGGCTGCGGCAAGAAGTTGCGGGACACCACCGCCTGTCGCGTCATTGATTGTCGTCAGTGTTTCAAGAACGTCCTGCGGGCTGGCGCCTTCGGCGGCGTGACAGCCGCAGCTTTCAGTCGGGGGGTGGAAATAGTCTTTCATGAGGGTCACTCCTTGGAAGGTTCGGTTTCAGCACCTGCGATCAGGCGCGAGGAAAGCAGACCGGCACCAAGACGGGGCAGATCAGCGGAACGCGGTCGCGTCCAAGGCCGGACGCGGTCAAACAGACGTGCGCGCAACTGGTGAATGCCAAGGCCACGGGGCAGGTCCGACAACATGGCCGCAGCGATGCCACAGACATGGGGTGCGGCCTGGCTGGCACCCGACATCCGGACAGTGCGGGGCCTTGGGCTACTGCTCCACCGCGGTGTGGACTTGGCCGCCTGAATGCGGAAGCCCGGGGCGGCCAGATCCGGCTTTTGCCGCCCGTCCCGTGTGGGCCCCGATGACGCAAAGGGGGCAGGGCGGGCCGTAGGGCTGTCTTCGGTTGCGGCCCCGACCGCGATGGGCAGGAACCCGTTACAGATCGATCCGATCGTATGGCGCGGATCGGCTGACCGGGGCGGCAGACGGGACTGATTGCGCCGTGATCCGCCATCCCGTTCGATCCAAGCGTGCCAGCGGCCATCCTCGATGATCCCGCCCTTCAGTTCGATCTTCCACGTTCCCGGCGGTGCCTCTGGCCGCAGAAAGACCTCGATATGGTGGTCTGGTGTATTCGGGTCATAGGCGCGGTGATAGAGACGGGCCACTTCGCTGCCGTCTTTGGCATAGAGCCCGCGTGCGTCGCCCAGTTTGACACTGACAGACTTGTTGCCGCCCGGAGGGGTGATCCGCACGTCAAATGTATCGCGGTCGGAATACCAGATCTCGATCTCGTTGGGGGTGCGGTCGCCGGGGTTTGTCTGCCATTCGATCACATGGGTGCCACCGGGTTGCAGGCGGCCGGAGGTATGGGCCCGCGCGAGGTAGTAATTGCCCGCCGACTGCACCAGCATCCGGTCCGGTGCCGCCTCGAGAAAGCGGTCAAACGCCTGTTCGACAAGGGTCAGGCCGGTATGCGGACCACCGTGCCGCCCGATGGACATGTTGATGACAAAGGGCTGGTCGCCTGCGGTTTCGGCGATAAAGTCGATGGCTTCGAGCAACCGCACGCTGTCGCCCAGATTGGCAAGCCCTGACAGCGGGCCGGACGCCAGATGCACAAACACAAGGTCGGCCTCGGGCGCCACGCCGCCGCCGCCCGGTCGCGTCGTGCCTGCCGCAATGTCTGCAACATGGGTGCCGTGCGCACCCGCGCCCCGGTCACTTGTGCCCGGATGATAGCCCAGTGCCGTATAAGGGCGCGGTGCGCGCAGGGCGGCATTGATATCGGCGCGCGTGTAGACGGTGCCATAGCCGAAACGGGGCGAGGGGCCTTTGGCGCTCTGGTTCCACAGTGCCTTGATCCGTGTGCGTCCGGCGCGGTCGCGAAAGGCGGGATGCCCGAAATCGAAACCCCAGTCGATGACGCCGACGACAACACCCTTGCCGCGATTGCCCAAGGGCATGCGCGGGCGCACGCCGTCATCAAACAGTTTCGACAGGCTCTCGGGCGTCATTTCGGGTGCATCGAATTGCAGCGTGCGCGGGGCTTTGAGGGATTGCGTCGCGGGATGCGCCCAGACCCGTTCGATATCACCCCGCCGGATACGGATCGTTGCGATTTCTGCGAAGCGCGAGATCTCGCGCACGCCTTCGGGAAGGTCATTGGTTCCCGGAGTAAGCCGCAGGATCGCCTCGATTACTTCGTCAGGGTCGCCATCAGCCAGGAGTTCACGCAGTGCCGGGTCCATCGCATCAACTCTTCTTCTTGCGTGGAGCGCGTGGCTTCTTGGGTGTGTCCAGAGCCGCCAGTTCCGTCTCGATTTCGGTGTGGAACGCCTTGAGACGGTCGAGATGCTCTTTCTCCATTGCGTGAAGCGTGGCCTGAACCTTTTTCTTCAGGGCCGGATGGGCATTCAGTTTGGCTTCCATCTGGGTGAAGGGCGAATCCTCACGGCGGTCCATCATGAACTCGACCATCAGGTCGGTCAGCGCCTCGGGTCCTTCATCCGGCACACGGGCAAAGGTGGTCATCAACCGGTTCTCAAGTGCGGCCTTCTCTGCGTCGGTGGCATCGGGGCCGGCGAACTGATGGGCAAGCGCGGCAAAGGCGCGGTCCTGCACGGTGAACTCCGACTGGAGCTTGGCGTGACGTGTCCGGACCTCTTCAAGCTCTCCGGTCAGGGCGGTCATCTTTGTTTCCGCCTGAACGAGCTTGTCGCGCAGGGTCGTGACCTCGCCGCTGACTTTTTCGGTGGCGCCTGCCTCGTCCGAAAGCTGCTGTTCCAGCGTGGCGATCCGGTT
>CAZOMZ010000017.1:4569-17908 GCA_964581065.1 uncultured Loktanella sp.
TTCCAGCGTGGCGATCCGGTTCGCCTTTTCGGTGACGTTGCTCTGGAGCGCCGCGATGTCGTCCGCCAGTTTCTCTTTGTCGAGGCGGAGTTGCGCCGTTTCGTTCTGGGCGGTGCTGGCCAGCTCTTCGGCAGCGCCCACCTTGGCCCTCAGGGTGTCCTGATCGCGGATCGCCGTATCGCGTTCCGTCACTGCCGCCGTCAGGGCTTTTTGCTGTTCAAGGGATTTTGCTTCTGCCGTCGTGGCACGGGTTTGCGCAAGGGCTGTTGCTGCGGCTTGGGTCTCGGCCTCTTCGATCATCTTGATCGACATGACGGTGCGCGCCCCTGTGCCGAGCGATGCATCCAGCGCGAGGAATGGCAGCGCCTTGTCAGAGCCCAGTTTCTGGGCGGCGAGGGCAAAGAATAACTTTCCATTGATCATGGGTCCGAGCCTTCTTGAGAGTGAGTGTCAGAATGAACCGGGGCGGGCAGATGGGAGGAGCCGCCCGCCCCGGGGACGCGATGACAGGGGGCCTGCGATCGCGGTACTGGGATGATCAGGGTTCTCTGGCATTGCGCGTGCATCCGCCAGAGAACCTTGCATCCTAAGTGTCGTCGCCGTCGTCGTCTGCTTGCTTGGCAAGATCCGACATCACGGACTCGACGGTCGTGCCTGCTTTCAATGCAGCGATCATACGGGTGTAGCCGTCGACTTGCGTTCCATCGGTTGTCGCGGCCTTTTCGACGGTCAGGACCTTGTTGGCCACCGCCGTCACGAGCGGGCGGATCGTTGCGATCTCGGCTTCAAGCTCCACCGTCTTCGTTTCCGCAACCGATTTGGCTTCCTCGGCCTTGGCAGTGGCCGCCTTGGCCGATGTTGCTTCGACAGCAGAGTTCGTGGCCTCTTCGACGATATTGGCACTGGCAATCCCGCTGATCAGAGCGTTCTTACCGCCACCGACGATCATCAGGGTTGCTGCCTTGCGCACCGCATCGGGGGTGTCGCTTGTCAGCTTGCTGAGCGCCAGGATGTTGGCAATTCCTACCATGGTTTTTCTCCTTCCTCTCAGGGTTACTTGTTCAGGGCCAGAAGCAGCAGCGCGGTATTGTCGCCGCCACCCATGTCACCCAGTGCGCCAGACAGCAGCAGCGGCAACATCATGTCCTGCTTTTCGTATTTGACGCCGGTGACCTTGGCTTCGCCAGCACCCGGATCGGCATCGAACGAGATCGACTCGATCTTGGGTGGCGAGGACAGCAGCGAGAGCAGCTGCGAGGTCTGGGCGCTGCTTTCAAGCTTTTTCACGCGCTTGGAGACCTTGTCGACCGAACCGGAAACACCACTGATCTGCTTGGACAGCGTGTCGAAGTTCTTCTTGCGCTCCTTCAGGGCCGATTTGAACTTGGCCTCTGTGTCGGTGATCAGCTTGTTGACGTCCTTTGCCTTGGCAAGGCTTGTGCCAAACTGGACCTTCATCTGCTGGCCGTTGCGCGACTTGAGGACAGTAGACTTCGACCCCTTCATCTTGCGCAGACGGCGCGACCGTGACCGCTTGTAACGTGCACGGCGGGTCCGGCGGCGGCGGCGACGGCGGCGGCGTTCAGACAGATCGCTTTCTCCGAAAGCCTCGTCATCGTCATCATCATCGTCTTCCCAGTCCTCGCCGGCGTCGAAAAAGACCTCGTCGTCATCGTCATCATCGCTGTCGTAATAGTCGAAGATGCCTTCGTCATCGTCCCAGTCTTCGTCGTCGTCATCGTAGTCGTCTTCGTCGTCCCAACCGCTTTCAGCGCCGGGATTGCCCCGCAGGGCGAGCAACTTGATCAGATCTTGCTGATCCAGGTTTTCGAATGCGTCCATCATCTCTTTATCTCCTTTGAATTGGATCGCTTCAGGATTGTGGGCCGTCCGCCGTGTCGGCGGGCGATCCAGGATTAGGGCGGGGTGCAGGGCGGAAGCCGGGGCGCATACGACGCGTCCCGATGCGCTCCCGCCGGTCGAGGACGGGCTGAACGAAGTGGTTGAAGCAGTCTTCGTCGGGGATGAAGAACCCCGGCCGTCCGGCCCCCGTGCATTGGCGGCAATCGGGATCGCCGCCCCAGCATTCCGGGCAAGCACCCAAGGCGCAGGCCAGCATTTCGGCGTGTTCCGCCATCGAGGACACCTGCCGCGCAAGAGAGCGGATCAACGCCGTGGCGCGCTGCTCGAACCCCGGTGCCCGTTGCGGGACATGACGTTCGGGCTTGCTGCGCTCTGCCAGCACGCGCCGCATCTCCTGCACCCTTTGGACCAGACCCAGCGTATCGCTGAGGCTGTCACCGGCATCGGGTGTTTGTCCCGCATTCTCCAACGCACGCAGCGCGTCGATGAGGGCCGAGGCCGAAGGGGTGGAAGGGTCGCTCATAACAAAAGTCCTTTGACTGGTCTGCGAACGGGTGCTGTGGTCAGAGTTGGTCTGCCCAGGCGATGAAGGACTCGATGTCGATGCCGTCCATGCCTTCTCCGAGGCCGAAGCTTTCGAAGCTGTCCGTCTCGTGGCCTTCCATCTGCGCGAGCTGGTACATCGCTTCGGCCACTTCATTCGCCGACAGGGCCTGACCTGCCGCATTCATGATTTGACCACCAAGGCCCATCGCAGCGCGGCCAACGGCCTGTTGCACGCCGGGTTGACGGATGTAGCGGGTAAAGCGGTTCACACCTTGCGTTGCCGCGCGGGAGACGATGGGCCCGACCGCACGACCGACCCTGCGGGCGCGGCGGCGGACACGGCGACCATAGCCGCGGGCATTGATGCGGACGCGACCGCCGCGCGACACTGTGCGCAGGCCGCGCGAGGCAAGCCCACCGACGGCACCGCCGATCTGACCGCCGATACGCGCACCGGCCGGACCGCCGAAGATGCCGCCGGCAACAGTGCCAGCGGTGCGCAGCAGCGGGCGTGCAACCTTGGACGCAATGCCTGCCACGCCACGGGCGGCATTTTTGACGGATTGCCAGAAGCCTTCGATGTCGGCTTCGCTCATGCCTTCAAAAATCGATTCCAGTTCGTCATCGATTTCGGCATCGGACAGGCTTTCAAAGCTTGGTTCTGCAAGGCGCAGCGCTTCATAGGCGCCAATGCCGTGTTCGGCCAGTTCGGCCCAACCCAGATCGCCCTCCATCCCTTCAGGGACGTAGAGTTCGCCGACATCGGCGTATTCGCTAAAGGTTTCGGGGTGTGAGTGATGTGTCACCGTAATCTCCATTGGTTAAAGTTGCATTGCCCTTGGAGACTGCCTCGGCCCGGATACCGCGCGGTCACAAGGGATCACGGCGCGGTCACAAGCCTTGTTTTCAAGCGTCTGAGAGCTGATCCGTCAGCGTGCGCAACTCGTGCAGGGTCTCGTTCAAAGCCCCCTGCAAGGTGGCGATTCGCTGTGAAATGGCGCGGATGTCCTTCTGGGCCGCAGCAAAGCGCGGGCTGGGCTTGGGACGTTCGATCCGGGCAAGCAACGCTTGGGTCTCAGGTGCCGGATCGACACCCAGTTCCTCGGCCAGCTTTTCTTCCAGATCCTTGTAGAGCCTGACAGCCTGCGCGCGGTTTCCTGCATCCAACTGGACAGCGATCAGCGCCTGCCATCCGCGTTCCTCGAAAGGGTCAATGACAAGCAGGCGTTCGGCCGCCTGCCGCAGGCGGACGTTGTCCTCGGAGTGTTCAAGCCCTTCAACCAGCGCTGTCAGCAGGCGCGCCTGTCGTGCTTCGACCACACGGCGGACCTCATCCAGCCAAGGCCCATGCGCGTCGGGCAGAAACAGCCCCTGACAGGTCTCGGCAAGCTGCCACTGTTCGGCCAGATCAAGCGTCGCTGGATCATCAAGTTGCAACAGATTGACCACATCGACCCAAGGGCCGTTTTCGTCCGGCAGCATCAGATGATCGGTATCAGAAGTGATCCAGTTTTCAGGATCGCCCCCCGCATCGCGGATCGCGCCCCGCAGTCTCCACAGCGATGTATTCAGCGCCTTGCGGGCAGCAAAGTCATCACGGCCCCAGATATGATCCAGAATCTTGTCGCGGGCCACGGGGCGGCCCTGATCAACCGCCAGGGCCGCAAGCAGCTCTTTCTCGCGACGGCTTGCAAACTGGATCGGTTGCGCCGTCTCGGACACAGCGTAGCACGTGCCCAGCAGATGCAGTTCTGCAGACATGGATCACTCCTGAAAATGTCGGTCGTCGGAAACTGTGGGACAGCACTCAGCGCGGGCCGGCGCAGCCCCAGGCACAGATGAAACAGGTCAGGGAACACGGCCCACGCGCGGCGGGATCAGACGTTGCAGTTGGACGCTTGATCCAGAGTGTGAGTGTGGTTGTCATTGCGGCCCCCCGGTTGCAGTACACAACTAAGACGATAGACGGGCCGAAGATGAACGGTGAGTGAAAACAGTGTGAAGCCTTCGCGCAGGCGACTTCACACTGTTGCGCCGGGCGGCAGCTCCCAGACCCGCGGTGGCTTTGATCTGCAAACAGGGGGTGCTACGTAAGCCCCTGATCTCACACGTTTTCGCGCATCTCTCAACGAAGGCGGGGCCGGTAGTTCAGGCAGCGGCGCGATGCCGTCCAGAAGATCACGCCCAGAGGCGATATTTGCCACCAGCAGCCGGCTGGCCGAGGCGGCCGCTGCACTTGTCCCGACAATGCGGGCACCAGAGCCTGACAGGACCCCGATCGAGGGCAACCCCGGGCGGAATGCGCCCTGGTCGGACACCGCCGACATAAAGGGCGTTTCCGGTCCCAAGGTGACCGTGCCATCCGGCAGAACCCCGATTGCGCTGCTCCCGCTATAGGCCGCGGGGATGCCGGTGATCTGGTCATGCCCGGCCACCCGCAAGGTCGAGGGCGAGGTGCCGATCCCGTTGATGCAGCCGTAACCCCTTACGGGCTCAAGTGGCGCGTCCAGATCGTAGAACGGCCCCTTTGGCCGCAAGGGGCGTTCAAGGTCGACCAGATAGCTTTGCTGCCCGCCGGTGCCGAGTTGCGTCGGATCGTCGTCACGCTGCACCCAGACATCGACCGCCTGTCCAACAGGGAGCGCCGTTCCATGGGTCTCGATCGTGATCTTCCACAAACCCGCAGGCGCGCGTCTGCGCTCGCCTGCCATTGGCACCGTGGGGACAAGCGCAATCATCGCACGCCACCGGTTGTTGCGGTGTTTGTCGACCGAAAGCTGGCCGATATTCGCGCCACGCGTCTCCAACTCGACAAAACGGCGCGGATCGCCGCCCATCTGCGCAAGGTCGGGCGACACATCAATGATTGCGGGCGCATCGAGGGCAAAGCCCGCCGGAGGGGTGACCGAGACCTGCCATCCGTCAGGGTCAAACCCCTCTGGCAGCCACATTTCCAGATAGCTGGACGTGCGGTCGTCGGGCAGCAGGTTCCAGCCGAATTGCAGAATACCTTCTGACATGTCGCCATCTCCGAAGCTGGCGTGCATGCGTTTGTCAAAGTTATTGCCCGTGGGCATGACCAGCTCGGTCAAGGGTTGCGCGGCTTTGCGTGCCTGCAGCAGGTCTTCGACTGCAACTTCAAAGCTTGAGTTGCCATCGTGCCGGTTGGCGCTCCAGCCGTAGCTGAAGTTGAGGATCAGCGGGATCTCGGCAACTCCGTAATGGGCGGCCATGGCGCGGGCGCGATGAAACACATATTCAATCGCGCTGAGCATCATCATTTCCTTGCCGATCCCTGATGTATCCCATGCAATCGTGTTGGGCAGTTGCACCGCGATAATCTGCACATCATCCGGCAAATCTTCTGCCCCGACGTATGGGTCATTGCCCGCGGCGATCCCCGCAATATGTGCGCCGTGGGTGGCATGGTGCATGAGAACGGCCCCAAGCTCGGGCAGGTCACGGTCAATCGCACCGCTCGCACGATAGATCGCCATTTCATTGGTCCCGTGGGTGTTGCGCAGATCATCAATCTCGGTGTTCGTCACCTCGCGGCCAAAGGGCACCGCCGCTGTGGCTGTCGCCCGCGCCGCCTGAAGCCAGCACAACGCCAACCGGCTTTTGCCGTCGGTCCCCCTAAAGGCGCGATGCGCAAAAGGGATACCGTCATCAATGACCCCGACAATTGCGCGCGGCGGCGCGGCAGGGGCGGTCCAACCTGCCAGTGCATTGTCCGGCTGGTAGGTTTCCGGCCATGTGGCAGGGTTGATCGGCATGTTGAGCCGGAACCGGGGCCCGCCGATCTGGTTGAGGATGCGCGAAAGCTTTGTATCCTGTCCTGCCCGCCCGCCACGCGGGTCGATCCTTTGCTGATCAAAGATGGCAAACGGTGTCACCTGCGGGTCGGCGGACCACAGGGGTGGTATGCGGATCTCGACATCAGGGCCGGCCTGCAACACGCCCTTGCCTTCCTTCAGCGCGGAAAAATGGGTTTGTTCGCCGTCGCGTATCGCCGGAAAGGCAAAGGGAAACCCGAGCTCAGCGGCATAAATCCATCGCTCGTAAGGCCCTGTGTAACGGTCGATGCGGTCCTCCGGCGGGCGCTGCGCATACATGGCTCAGACCCCCTGCGCTTCGGCGACGGCACCCTGATAGAGCCATGTGAAAGCAGGTTTGGCGTCGAGGGTGAACGTCTCAGCTGCATGGGTCAGCCCCGCAGCGTCCGCCGTGGCGGGATCGCGGAATTCCAGATCGAAGAAATCGACGTTGGTCGCGGCAAGGGTCGCGGGCGAGACTGGGGCCGCGCGACCTGCGCGTTGCAGCACGGTTTTGCCAATAAATGTCCCCAGCATCGCACCTGCCCAGCTGTCGACCGGATAATGCACACCGGCCACCGTGCGGTTGACCGCGATCCGTTCAGCCAGACCGCGCAGGCTGGCGATCCTTTCATCGGCATCGGCAAGTGTTCCCCAATCGGCAATCAGCGCCTCCAGCACCGTCAGCACGGCATAGGCTTCGGTCGCATGGGCCGAAGGGAAACTGCCATGCCCCGGCGTCGGGATCATCGGCATGATCCGCCCGTCAAGCTGGTCGGGACGGCGCACCGACAGATGGTGTTTGACGATCATCGCCGCGTGGGCGGCTGCCACCTGTGTGGCGGTGATCAGCTCGAAGGTCTTGCCGTGATGCGCCTGATGCAGGCCGAGGATCATCGCAAAGTAAGGGGTCGGAAACCCGAGCTGCGAAGTGATTTCCGCGCTGCGTTCCGCCCGCAGTGCGCCGTATTGGACGACCAGTTCGCATTGGGTTCGCAGCAGGTCCTGTTCAGGACGTTGCAGTGTCACGCCCGTATGCCCGTCAAATCCCAGACTAACCTGCGCAGGCGCGGCAGCGGTCGCCGCCACCGGAGTGGCCGAGACGCCCGCCAGAAACTCGCTGAGGTAGAGCGACCCGCGCACCCATGTCGCGAGCCCCGCAAGATTGCTGCTGTCCGAGAACGGCAGTTCAGCCACCGTCGGCGTTGCAGCTGTCTCGGTCAGATGACGCAGACCCTCTGCGGTGGTTTGCAGCCCCAATGTCGTTGCGGGGTCATAGCCGCCGGGGTCCTGCGCCCCGAGGAAACCGCCCAGACCGGTGAAATTGGTGCCACCACCAAAACCGCCAAAGCCCCCGAACCCTCCAAATCCACCAAAGCCCCCGAAACCGCCAAATCCACCATATTGCGCCATGTCTGTCTCCCTCGATTCTGTTTCTATTTGACGCCCGCCACGCGCAGCGCCTCGATCACCAGCCGGCCTGTCTTGTTCTGGGCCGAAGGGTGGGTGCTGCGATAGTCGGACAGTTGAAATGCCGGAAACCGGCGGCAAAGGTCTTGGGCTGCGATGCGGGCTTCGTCGCCGCGGTCAAGCGCGTGCAGGGCCGCGATCCGTGCCCTGAGTGTCGAGATATGCCGGTCATTGGCCGCGATTGATTTATCCGCCAAAGCAAGCGCGCGGTCATAGTCACCTGCGGCCAGATGGGCCGAACTGGCCAGACTGTCGAAGTAATAGCCGAAAGGATCAATCGGCGACAAAGCACGCGCCGTGCTGGTCGCACGGATGGCCGATGTGCCCTCGTCCCGGAAGGCCAGAAGCGAGCCGCGCAACAGCCATGCAAGGCTTTCATTGGGGTTGATGTCGAGCGCCGCCTGATAGCTGCGTTCGGCTGTGTCGAAATTCTTGAGGATGTTGCCGTTGATAAAACCGTCAACCGTGAGGCCGAAGCTGGATTGCGGGTCCAGATCAAGGGCGCGGGCGGTGCAGTCCAGTGCCTGCTGCGTATCGGCGGCGCGATCCGCTGTGTAGTTCTTGATGACGCTGAGCACATACCATTTGCCCCGCCATGCATGGACCGGCGCGCTGTTCGGCGCGCGCTCTGCCGCTTCGTCAAGAAACTGCCGTGCGCGCAGGAAGTCGTGCAAGGTGGGATGGTGCATCGCGGTCGCCCCTGCAATCAGCAGCTTGTGCGCGGGCAAGGCGGGCAGGGGCATCTGACGGCTTTGCGCCAATGCGCCCGCCGCAATCGATCGCCCGACGCATTGCACGACGTTCTCAAGCCAGGGCAGGGCGCTTTCACCGAAACGGTGCTGGTCGGACACAAGATTGCGGTTCCACAAAAGCTCGCCGGTTTCGGTATCGACAAAATCGATGTCCGCGACCCAAGCGTCCCCGTGACGGCGCATCGAACCGGTCAGCAGATAATCCACGCCCAGCGTCTCGCGCACGCCGCTGATATCCACAAAGCGGTGCGACATCGCCCGCCCCGACAAATGCGAGATGACCGAGATCAGCGACGAGCGCGACATCATCCGGCAGGATTCCTCGGCAATCCAGTCAGCGGCGATGGCAAGCGCGGGGTCGGTGCCGGGTGGCACGGACAGCGGCAAGGCACAGACCCGCGGGCGCAACCGCTGCGGTCCGCGCGATTGTGACAACTGGCAGAGGGCCGCGATGCGTTTGTGATCGGCCCGCACGCTGTCGCGCCATTCAAGAAACTTCGGTTCGACCACATTGAGATCAGCAAGAAAGGCGCCGTCGTCGGGACTACCAAGTATGCGGACGCGGGTCAGGTCCAGCTCGATCTCGGTGGTGGTGACATGCATCAGGTCGTCAATGTCCGGCCCGATCTTCTTGCGCAGATCGGACAAGGCGCGGCGCAGGTTCTGGTGGCCGCTTTCGTAGTCCGAGACCCCCCATAGCGTGTGTTGCAGATGCGCCCGCGACAGACGCCCCATCGGCGCACAGACCAGCATCGCAAAAAGCGCCCGATGCTTGGCGCCGGTCACGGTGCGGTCAGCCTGTCCGGTTGCGCGGAACACGCACGTTCCAAACAAGGCGATCTCGAAGTCTGTGGACACGCGCGGCTCTCCCTAACTTAACCTTACGTTAACCAGTGCATCAGACAGGAGACAACTGTTTCACACCGAATTCACACCCGCATAGATTGTCGCGCGGGTAGTGTGGGTCCAAACCAGAGACCAAACGGACCGACCATGACTGACGCATCCCGCCTTGAGCCGATCAAAGACCTCGTGGATTTCTACACCCGATGGCCCGAGTTTCGCCCCCGTATGCAAGCCGTCACGACCGGTGCGCCGATGACGCCCGATGATCTGGAAACGCTCAAATGGCTCATCCGCGTTGCAGACATGATCGGCCCCAGCGATCTGGGGCGCAAGCAGGACCAGGACTGAGGGGCGGGCCACTTTGTGACATCGTGCACATCGATTTTCCGTAGTTTCGTTTGCGCTTCGGGAAACGACGCCTGCCAAATTGCCTCCTCTCTTAGACGGTTGAGCGATCACAATCTCAGGCTGAGGAGCGCTTGGGGCGGCAGGCCATGCCCTCGCTCTGTTGCCCCTACGTCACAATGCCGACAATCGACCTGAAAGTGACGGCTGTAGTCTTGGTTGAGTGGGGAATCCTCTGCAAAATCAAAGAGGACGGCCCAGAATCCCGATGGGAAGAAAGCGGACGATAGAGGAGAAGAAGACGTGGACGATCAAGGCAGCGTGCTCAGAGATCCAACAATGCTGGTCCGGTTTCTCAGTCGCCTGACCGGCGGTGGTGATATTGATGATCGTTGGGAAACCTGCGTCGAAATCGCGCGCGAGCTTGGTGCTGATGCCTTGAATGTCGTACGCTTTCATGTCGGCAACCCCATGCCCGTCTGGTTTCGGGTTTCCACGCACGAGCGTGGCGGCATGGAAGAGTATATCGCCAACGACTACATGAGCGTCGATCCCATCATGGTCAGATGGTGGGACGGATCGATGAAGGACATCGACCACATATCGCTGCACAAAGACATGGCCGAACGTGAGCTTTCGGCCAAGACGCTTGAGTGCTACGACCACCTGCTCAAGCACGGACAGTCCGACTATGTGACATTCCGGTTGCGCGACAGCCAGGACGAAGGCCAGGAAGTGCTCGTCGTTCTGGCATGCTCGGCCGCTGTTGCAGAGCATTTCATGGCGATGATCGACCAGCTTGCCATCGTCGTTAATCTCTTTGCCGTCTATACCAAGCCACCCACGCCGAACCAACCGACGGGCAAGGTGCCACTTCTCTATGACTTTCTGACACCGCGAGAGGCGGACGTGCTTACCTGCCTTGCCAAGGGGATGCATAACTCTGCCATTGCGCATCAACTTGGCATCTCTGAGGTCACTGTCAGGATGCATACGACCAGTGCCAGACAGCGCATGGGTGCAAATACACGCGCTCAGGCGATTGCACTTGCCCTCGTACGGAACCTCATAACCGTCTGATTTCGCCAACCTATCGCTTTCGATAGGTTGAATGGATTTGTCCAGACCGCGTTAGATACCGGTGCTGCAGCGCGTCGCGCATGCGGCCTTGGGTGAAGTGTAGCTGTGAGTCATCTCGGCTCCCCGGTATGGACAAAAATGTGAAGCCAGTAGTTTCACTGCGCATCGAAGACTTCCAGCAACGCGCACCCGACGCGTTTGCCCTTCAATGCTGTGCGCCTCGGTCAAATGCCCTGCAGTTCCCCCTTTGCACCTTCCCGTCCGCTCGCGACCTCTGACGCTCATAGGAGACAAATGTGAAAGATCTGAACCAGCCTTCCCGCAAGACAATCCGTATCAATCTCGCGCTTGACCAAGGCTGTGCCTTGCCAGGGATCTTCTTTGCAGAGCAGCCCCGCGACGGCCTGTCGGATCGCGCCATGCCAGTGCGCGTGCCGCAAAACGGCGCGGCACGGGCAAAATTTCTCAAAGCATGGGCACGCAAGAACAGCCGTCGTATTGCGCAGGGACTTGGTGTCTTGGCGCTGGTTATGCCGATGGCAACGACAGCGAGCGCGCAGGAAGGTCCGATCGCGGTCGAGACAATCGCCGGTGTTGTCGATGCGGTGTTGGAAGACAGCGGCGATCTTATTGTGACCTTGGCCGATGGTGCGCAGTTGCGGATCAACAAGCAAGGCGTTGAAATCGGTGACGATGGCACGATCTTTCTGATCGGCAGCGCGGCAGAGGCGGTCATGATCGCTGCCGCCGAGGTCGCCGATACACAGAGCGATGGCAGTATGCTCGCACTGGGTGCGGGCGCTGGTGGTCTGTTGCTGGCAGCTGCGGCCGGCGGCGGCAATGATGGCGCAGCGCCGCAGCCTGTTGAGCTTGGCTTTGCCGTTGATGGCTATTTGTCGGGTGCCACTGTTTACGGAGATGCGAACGGGAACCTTGTGCTGGATGTTGGTGAAATCCAGACCGTGACGGCGGCTGACGGGAGCTTCAATACCGCACTTTTTCCCGATGATGTGCCACTTGTGACCGTTGGCGGCATTGATATCTCGACCGGCGAGGCTTTCACCGGCACCCTACGTGCGCCCGCAGGGTCCACCAACATTACGCCGCTGACAACGCTGGTGCAGACGCTGGTCGAGACCAGCGCAGGCAGTGAGGCGCCTTTGTCCGTCGCGGATGCTACTGCCAGTGTTGCCTCGTCGCTTGGGTTGACGGGAGATGCCGCAGAGCTGCTGACGGTTGATCCGGCGGCTTTGGCTGAAAGTGGCGATGCATCGCAGCTTCAGGCCGCTGCCAAAGTGGCCGCTGTGATCAACCTCGTCACAGCAGCGGCGCCGGGCGATCCGACCGCTGTTGATACCGTGTTGACGGCACTGACGACGGATCTCACAGACGGCGGCGATGATCCTTTTGGGTCTGCCGATGCAATTGCTGCCGCACTTGCAACTGCGGGTGACGCCATTCAGGTCAACACGTCCGATCTGGCAAATGCGATCGTTGACGTTGCTACGGCGATTGACGGCATCACAGGCGACACGACCGACGCGCTGGCTTCGCTGGAGCAGATCCAGACTGCCGTGCAGGGTGACCTGACGGATGCAGTGACCAACTCGGTCGGGGATACCGGGGCCGGGTCCCCGCTGGCGACGACGGACGTCACATCCACGATTGACCAGACCGTCGGACTACGGCCTGTCATCACCAGTTTTACCCCTGCCACTGATCCACTTGCCGAAGGCGCTGCGATTACCATCAGCGGCACAGGGCGCGTCGGGTCAACCGTTCTTGTCGAGATTGGCGAGGCAATAGCAGCCGCCCCTGTGGGATTGGATGGCACATGGTCGGCCGTATTCACTGACGCGACCTATCTGGAAACGGGCGTGAGCGCAGGCACCGTTTCAGTCGAAGTGACAGCCGTTGACGCAGGCGTCACATCGGGTTCAGCCCTTGGTGCGCCAAGCTATATCATCGACAACGCACCACCTGCCGCGCCAACCATTGATCCGGTCACCGGTGATAACCTTGTCACCACCGCAGACGTATCCAACGACACCTATACAGTGACCGGCACTGCAGAAGCGGGCTCGACTGTTATTGTCAACGTTGACGGTGTCGAAGGTCCGGCCGTTCTGAACGGAACCAGCTGGAGCTATCAGGTTTCCGTTACACCCGGCACAGAAGGAGCGTCGGATACGATCTTTGCCTATGCAACCGACGCCGTCGGCAATCAGTCACCCGATTCCGCCATCGTTCAGGTCGGCATTGATCTGAGCGCACCGCCCGCGCCGACGATTGATCCTGTCTCGGTCGACAACCTTGTCGGCATCGCGGACGCACCCAATGACACCTACACGATCACAGGCTCTGCAGAGGACGGAAGCACCGTCTTTGTCAGCGTCAATGGTGTTGAAGGTCAGGCCACGATGAATGGCACGAGCTGGAGCTTTGATATCGCAGCAACGCCGGGCACCGAGTTCGAGCAGGACACGATCTTTGCCTATGCCGTAGACGCCGCTGGCAACCAGTCGCCCAATTCGCCAACGGTTCAGGTGACGGTGGACCTGACAAACCCGCCACAGCCCAGCTTTGACGCGCTTGACGGGACGATTGACGGGTCGGGCATCG
>CAZOMZ010000018.1:0-7721 GCA_964581065.1 uncultured Loktanella sp.
TCGCGCAGGGCTATGATGTGATCTGGTTCGGCATCCTGATGATCGTGCTGATCGAGATGGCACTGATCACACCGCCCGTGGGCCTCAACCTCTATGTGGTGCAGGGCGCACGCAAGTCCGGCAGCCTGAACGAGGTCATGCTCGGCGCGCTACCCTATTGCCTGACGATGCTTGCCATGGCCTTCCTTCTGATTGCCTTCCCGAGTATTGCTTTGTTCCTGCCGCAGTTCCTGCAATAGAGGGATCAAATCGTGACACGCATCGATCTGAACGCCGATCTGGGTGAAGGCTATGGCCCGTGGGATATGGGCGATGATGCCGCGATGATGCAGATCGTGACCTCGGCAAATGTGGCCTGCGGTGGGCATGCCGGTGATCCCGAGGTCATGGCCCGCACATTGCAAATCGCCAAGGAGAACGGTGTCGCTGTTGGCGCACACCCGGGCTACAACGACCGTGAGGGCTTTGGCCGTCGCGTGATCCCGATGACACCGGACGAGATCGGGCGGATGTGTGCCGCCCAGATCGGTGCGCTGATGGGGATTGCCGCGCAGGTCGGTGTGACCGTCGACTACGTCAAACCACATGGGGCGCTGGCCAATCTGGCCGCTCGTGACCGCTCGGTCGCCGATGCCATTGCCCATGCGGTCAAGCTGATCGACCCCACCATGGGATATCTCGCCATTTCCGGCACTGAAAGCGAACATGCCGCCCGTGGAGCCAACCTGCCGGTCTATTCCGAAATTTTTGCCGACCGCGGTTATCTGGCGAGCGGCCAACTTGTTCCGCGCGGGCAGGAGGGTGCCATGATCCACGACGCGGGCGAGGCCGCCGACCGCCTGCTGCAATTCCTTGCCACGGGCCTAATGCCAGTCATCGACGGTGACCCGATCCCGCTGGCGGCCCAGTCGATCTGTGTGCATGGCGACAGCCCCGGAGCGGTGGCAATGGCGCGCCATATCCGCGACCGCCTGACCGCCGAAGGGGTCACGGTCCTTAGTTTTTGCACCCCGAAAGGCTGAGCATGGGCATTGCATTCAAACCGATCGCCGATCACGCGCTGCTGGTGTCTTTCGCCGACCAGATCAGCGATGCCGCGCATGCAGAGGTTCTGGCGCTGGATCACGCGTTGCAGGCCCGCCCGCCCGCAGGCATGACCGAGACGATCCCGGCCCTCGTCAACCTGCTGATCGATTTTGACGTCTCCGAGACCGATCATGGGGCAGTCGAAACCCATGTGCGCGGCCTTCTTGACGGTCTCCAGTCCCGGGATGTGGCAGGGACGCCGCGCAAGGTGCAGGTGTGCTATGAAGGATCGCTTGCCCCCGATCTCGGGGCGGTGGCCTCGGCAACAGGGCTTTCGGAAGAGGCCGTGATCAACGCGCATCTGGCAGGCGACTACCGCGTGCTGATGTACGGGTTCGCGCCCGGCTATGCCTATATGGCGGGTATACCCGAGGCCATTCAGGTGCCACGCAAGCCTGCGCCTGTGCGCGATGTCCCCGCTGGCAGTGTCATTATTGCAGGGCCACAGTGTCTGGTCAGCACCCTCAAGATGCCGACCGGTTGGTCCATCATCGGACGCTCGCCGACGCAGATCCTGTTCAACGATCCTGACCGCCCGTTCCTTTTTGACGTTGGCGATCGTGTGGCGTTCGAACGGATCGATCTTGCGACCTTTGAGCGCCTGAGTGCGGAGATGGCCGATGCCTGAAGCCGTCCTTTCCGTCACTTTTGCAGGACCGCTGGTCACATTTCAGGATGCGGGCCGCATGGGGCAGATGCGCTATGGCGTGGCGGCCTCGGGTCCGATGGACCGGCTTGCCTTTGACGCGGCAAATGCGGCCCTCGGCAATCGCGCAGGCCAGACTGCAATTGAAGTGTCATTGGGCGGTTTGATGCTGCAATGCAAATCGGGCGAGGTCACGCTGGCGGTGACCGGCGGCGATTTCGTGGTCGAGCATGCCGGACAGAAACTGCAATCCTGGACCATTCTGACCCTGCGCAAGGGCGAACGTCTTGCGATCCGCGCCGGTCGCGCGGGATCGTGGTGCTACCTTGCCTTTGCCGGGGCGCTGCAGGCAACCGACTGGCTGGGCAGCAAGGCCACGCATTCGACCTCTGGTTTCGGGGGTGGGGCGGTCCGGTCGGGTGACCAGATCACGATAAGCGATGCCGCAATCCGCGAGGACCGGCTCGGGGACATTGTGCAGCCTGACTTTGTTTCCGAAGGGGCGGTTGGCGTGGTTGTGGGTCCGCAGGACCAGCACTTTGCCAAGGAAGCCGTTGCGCAATTCCTGACCGAGCCCTTCAAGGTCACGGACGCTTATGACCGCATGGGGATGCGGCTGAGTGGTGCGCCGCTGGCGCTCGAAGGGGCATTGTCGATCCCGTCAGAACCGATTGTGCGCGGGTCAGTGCAGGTGTCGGGCGACGGGGTGCCAACGGTTCTTCTGGCCGACCACCAGACCACCGGCGGTTATCCCAAGATTGCAACTGTCCTGTCGTCTGAAACCGACCGGCTGGTGCAGTTCAGGGCAGGGCAGCCGGTCAGGTTTGCGGCGATCGCCCCTGAGCAAGCCGTCGGCCATGTCCGTCAATATCTCGCGCGCAAACAAAGCTACCTCAACGAGATCGCCATTCCGCGCGGCACGCTAGAACAGCGGTTGATGCGCGAGAACCTGATTTCCGGTTGGGTCCACGAGGGCGATTCCGCACCGACCGGATGAACGTGCCCGTTCGGGCCGAAATACATCCGACATGCCGGACTAGTCTTTCGCCAAACCGTCCAGCAGGCCTTTGCGCATGGCATAGGCAAAGAGGTCGGCAATGGAATGGGCATCGACCTTGCGCATCAGGTTTGTGCGGTGGTTGTCGACCGTCTTGATGCTGACCCCCAGCCGTTCGGCAATCTGACGATTGGTGAGCCCATTGCTGATCATGCTCAGCACCTCACGTTCGCGCAAGGTAAGGCTGTCGGGGGTTTCCTCTTCGTCCAGCAGCGCGGTGACCTCCTGTCCGACGACGGTCTTGCCCTCCAGAATGGCAGGGATCGCGGTGGCCAGTTCAGACATGTCGCCGGATTTGAGAAAGATGCCTTCGGCCCCGGCTGCAACAAAGCCTTCAAAGACCCCTGCGGCGGTTACACCTGACAACACGAGCACCTTGGTATCAGGCGACCAGCGGCGGGCCTCCGCAAAGACTTCGATCCCTCGCGCATGAGGCATGGCAACATCGAGGATCAACAGGTCCGGTTGCATGGCGCGGACCATGGCAATTGCCTGCAGCCCGTCACCGGCCTCGGCCACGACCGAAATCTCCAGATCCGACAGGATTTGCCGCAGGGCCTGACGGATCATCGGATGGTCGTCTGCCAGAATTGCTTTGGCCTGTTTCAACGGTTCTCCCATCGTGAATGACCTGCCTGCTGGGCCTGTCGATTTCCGATAATTATCAGACCTCTATCTCTCATTTCCCGATGTCAGCACATTTCGGATGGCAAGTCACGCGTGCAGCGCAAATGAGGGATTCACCCTATGGCTTCGCGGGCTTCGGAACAGGACAACTGAACAGGTTGACGAGGCGCGGGTGCAGCACGTCCGGCGCAGGGACGACAGGGGTAGGGTTAATGGCTGAACAACTTGATCGGTATCTCTCCAATCTTGAGGAAACTGAAACGGCGTTCAGGTTATTCGAGAATGCGCTGGGGCGGACGGGGGATTACCTCGACGATATCAGCATGGTGCTTGTCCGTGCCGGCAAGGCAATTGACGAAGCCGAAAACCTTGATGATTTTGCTGCGAACCTCAAAAAGATCATTGTGGTCCTCAAGGCGTTTCCACCGCTCAAATCACTGGTGAAAGTGGCCGAGAAGGTTGTCAAATCTGCGGAAGACAAATCCGGGGACTTTCTTGATGATCTGGCCGAGTTTGAAGCGGCGGTAAAGAAATTCGACAACCGCATCGATTTCGCTGCAAACGCGGTCAGCTTGCAGCAGATCAGCCTTCAGGCCGATGGTGCCGATATCGCCGCCGCTATCCCCGGGGTGGTTTCGGTGCAGACAGTCTTTGCCCTTGCCGATCTGAATGCGCCACCGTCACTGGCCGCACTGGAGGCAGAGCTTGAAACGCTTCTGACGGGCTTGAATGCGGAGTTCCCGCAAGAGGAACTGGAGGCGCTGGCCGACAACATCCAGTCGACGGTCTCGGCCCTTGCGGCCCTTGCCCCGATCTCGGGGGTGTTCGAGGTTATCGCAAACGCGTTTTCTGCGACGTTTTCCAAGATTTCCTTTCTGGACGGCCCGATGGAGTGGCTGGTGGACGCGCTCGACGGGTTCATCTGGGTGCTTGAGAAGGTCGAGCGGATCATCAGCTTCGTCCTTGACCCGATCATTGATCCGATTCTGAAGGCAACAGGTCTGGATGATCTGATTGAAGAGCTGGGCAGCAGGATTGCCAGCCTCCTGCCAGACCTGACGCTGCTTGATCCGTTTGACAATTTCTTTGGCGATCTCACCAACGTCCTAGGGACAGTGGAAGCGCCGACACAATCGATCGACATTCCCTTCCTAGAGTCCTTTCTTGAAGCCAAGGACACGCTTTACGGGCAGCTCTTTGGTGAATCGGCGTTTCTGGCGCCACTTTTCGCCGAAGGGACAATCGGCTTTGATTTCCTTGTCGGACGGCCGGGTATTACGCTTGGCTCTTTTGATGTCGGCTCTGACTTCAATGGCGGTGATAGCGGCGATATTCTGGTCGGTGGCAAGGCAGGTGACACGCTTTTGGGTGGTGCGGGCAATGACCTGATCATCGCGACCGCCGGTGAAGACGTTGTCGATGGCGGCGCAGGGGACGAGGATATCTTCGCCACCACCGGCGAATTTGCCGACTATTCCTACCACATCGTCGACAACGGCCCCGATGATATCACGCTCTATCTGACCTATCAGGGCACGGACCCCGGCCTGGTCGGCGTCAGCGAAATCCGCAACGTCGAGTATCTGATGTTTGCTGGGGTCACCTATACTTTTTCCGAGATCGCACAGGCCATCACAGGGGCCGGCGTGATCAACGGAACGCCTTTGCGGGATCTGATTTTCGGCAGTGATGGTGCGGACCAGATCTTCGGTCTGGCTGGCAACGACCGGATTTCAGGGTTCGGCGGGGCGGATTACATCGACGGCGGTGCAGGCAATGATACGGTCGACTACTCTGCAGAAGGGCGCACGGAGGGTGTTCAAGCGATTCTGGATCAGAACCATCCGCTGGTCTTAGCCCCCCCAACTTGGTTCAATAACGAGGATACTCTGATCAGTGTCGAGAACATCGTCGGTACGACACATAGTGACATATTGGTCGGTGACGACAACGCGAACCGCCTGACGGGGCGCGGCGGAGGCGATGATGTTTACGGCTTTGGCGGTGATGACGTGATCATTGCTGGGGCCCCCGGTCCAACAGGTTGGTTCACCGCCGCAGGTGGCGCTGGCAACGATGTGATCATTGGTGGAGTCGGGTTCGATGTCTTCTTGGGTGGTTCGGGGTTCGACACCTACACAAGCACCAATGAGAACAGCCGCAAACTCGACAATCTCTACTATGGCTACGACGGCCAGGGTTTTGTTCAGGCGACGGATGAATATATGTCGCTTGGCTTTCTGGCGGATGCGCCTGACCGGATCGAGGTGCGGGTTGTTGGTGAGAATCTGCTCGAGATCGACAAGCACTACGCGACCGCAATTGAGATGGATAAGCTGGAAGGGCGCTTTCTCATTGGCGGTACGCCCGGAGACGACATTTTTGAATTGGGCAACGTCTTTGGCGCCATGTACGGTCAAGACGGCAACGACATATTTATCGGCCTTCGACCTGATACATCAGACCGTCCCGACATCATCTGGGAAACCACTCTTGTGGGGAGTGATGGCGACGATCGTCTGATCACTTATTCCGGTGACGAAATGTTTCTGGGCGGTGCGGGTGCGGACACGGTCGAAATCAGAATTACGCGTGGCAACGATTATGCTGCCGACTATGATTCATGGGTCTGGGATGCTCAGACCCAAGAATATATCGAAGTCGCAGGTCCGCGTGTCCGGATCCTTGACGGCGGCTTCGACGATGATGTCGATACGATTGACCTGTCGGGGTCCGACCTGAACTGGATCTATGCAGGCGGCTTCCTGCAAAGCAGCACCACCTTTACGTCTCAGGCAATGTTCGGTCCGGACGGTTATGTCGAACCCAGTTTCCAGAGCTTTGCAAACTCCGTCACCGACGTGTCTGACAAATTCGAAATCTCAAGGTTCGACCGGATTATCGGCTCTGATTATTCCGATGTGATTTTCGGGGCATTTGACCAGTCAGACATGCAGTTTTTCGGTCGGGGCGGCGATGATTTCATCGATCTGCTTGGGTCTGACCGCGGGCTGTTTGCCGACATGGGCAGCGGTGACGATTTTGTTGTCAGTGGCGAAGGTGTCGATGAGGTTTATGGCGGTGACGGGAACGACCAGTTCTTCATCGTTGGCAATGCTGTCGATCTGCTGGAGACCTACGATGGTGGTGCCGGGAATGACTATTTCAATATTCTCACGCAGAGAACAGAGCAGTCTTCATTCACGCTGATCGGCGGCGAGGGTCGCGACCTTCTGGATTTTGCCGAAAGCCGGGACTTCATCACCCTTGATCTGCTCAATGCGGTGTTTGATGCTGGAAACGCCTTTACCGGCACATTCGCTGGATTCGAGGCTACAATTGGTGGCGCTCGGTCCAATACGATCACCGGCACTGATGATGACAATGTGCTGTCCGGCGGGGCCCGCGACGACATCATCTTCGGCGGCGCGGGAAATGACATTCTCTATACCGGCTCAATCGCCCATGAGAACGCCAGCCTGCGCGGCAGGGATACAATCTATGGCGGCGACGGCAACGATCTGATCCATGCCAGCTCCGGCATCGGCACCATCGACGGTGGCGACGGAACGGACGTGCTGCACCTTGCGGGCTTTATGGAGTACGCGCCCACGACCGGTTATCGGACGGTTTACTCCAAAACGCCCGAGCGCGTGGGGAGTCTCAACTGGCTTGTCGACATGAGCCTGATGACAGCCGAGCAGACAGCTTTCGGTGGTTTCGCACCTGCCACTGGCCTTGTCGTCGGCAGCTTTGGTCTGGTCTCGATCGAAAAAGTCGTTGGCGGATTGTGGGACGACACGATGTATGCCGCCTTTGCAGATGGCGAAGGTCTTGGCAGCACGCTTGACGGCTCTGACGGCGATGACGTGATTTATGGCCGCGACGGGGATGACACCCTGGCGGGCGGGCGTGGCAATGACCGCATCTATGGCGCCGAGGGTGATGACACGATCACCACCGGCGCAGGTGATGATCGCGCCTATGGCGGCGCGGGCTTTGACACGCTGGATCTGCGGTATGGTGCGACGGGCATTGATATCGACGCAGGCACAGGCAGCGCCAGCTACGTCTTTGACGACCAGTTTGTGCTGGCCGAAGAAGACACGCCGGGCCAGATCGCCTCGACCGTTCGCTTCAGCGGGTTCGAAAACTATGGTCTGTCGAACGGGGCTGATACCTTCCAAGGCTCTGATCTGGCCGAAACCGTGCGCGGCTGGGGTGGTGATGATGTGATCATCGGCGCCGGGGGCGGTGATACGCTTTACGGCGGTGCAGGCAATGACACGATCTACGGGGCAGGGA
>CAZOMZ010000018.1:7821-17419 GCA_964581065.1 uncultured Loktanella sp.
GCGAACAATGACCAGATCTGGCAATACTACACCGTGGATGCTGCCAACCAGACCTTGGTGTCCCAGCCCAGCGGATGGAACCATCCGCAGACCTTGACAGCAGTCACATCGGTCGGCGCGACCAGTGGAATTGAATGGCAAACAGGATCGCAAAGCGCGCCTGACGGGCCAAACACACTGAACGGCGGCGGCGGCGATGACATGCTGGTCGCAGGCGATTTCGGGGACACGCTGTTTGATGCCTTCGGGGACAACATGCTGATCGGTGGGGCAGGCAACGACGTGCTGACGGTGATGTCGGGAACCAATGAGCTTTTGGGTCATGAGGGCGCGGACCTTCTGGTCGGCGGGATCGGCTCGGACAGTCTCAGGGGTGGCAGTGGCACGGACGTGCTGGTTGCTGACACAAGTGCCTCATATGTCGGCAATGATACGCTGGAAGGCGGAAGCGGCGACGATCTGCTGCAAGGCGGCGGAGGCAGCGATACCTTTGTCTTCCGCACCCTCGCGGGCAATGACACCATCGCGACGCTTGCTGTCGATCAGGACAATCTGCTCGCCAGCACGGCGGTTGCCGCCGATTTCGAAAGCGGAATCGACACCATCAGCCTGATCGGTTTTGGCTATACCGGCACCGCCGAGGTGGCCGCCAATCTGACCGATATCAACGGCACAGCAGTCTTTAGCGATCAGGGCACCAGCATCACCTTCTACGGGCTGACGGTCGCAGACCTGTCAGCCGACGACTTTGTCTTTGCGTGATCAGAAGGAACAAGAGCATGAGAACCACGGTTTCGATGATCGGCCTTCTGGCACTGGCCGCCTGTGGTGGCGGCGGCGGAGGAGGCGGCAACCCCGGTGTGGATAACTACGTCACCTTCCTTGATCCCACATCGATGGAGGCTGCGGCCCTCTCAAGCCTGTCGCTGTCTGACGGCGCCACCAGCGAGGGTGACGACACTGTCGACGGCAGCGCCAATACGATCTCCCTCGGCGGCATCGCCGGACAGTTCAATGCGGCACGCGACCGGATCACGTTCACGGTCGATGGCGGCTCGGCGGAGATTTTCGATACCGGCACGACTTATGTGGCGCTTTTCAGTGCGCTGCCCAACGGCAGCGACCCTTTCCGCGGGATCATCGGGGCGCCGACCTTGCAGAATGACCGGCCCACTGCCGACGTGAGCACCTATGCGGGCCTTGCCAGTGCAAGGTTTGTCATCATCGACGCGGATGAGGGGGCAACCTTTGAACTGACGGGCGACAGCGATGTCAGTATCGACTTCGACAACAGTATTGCGACCCTGACCTTCGACAATCTGGACGGAACCAAGACCGTCGGGTTGGCAAGCCCCGGCATGATCGATGACCTCGGCACGCTTCTGATCGAGGATGTCACCTACCTTGACGGGGCTTTCTCGGGCGGCATCGCGGAATTCACGCCGCGGCTCTATATGTCCGGCGGACAGGAAGTCTCGGATATCACCGGCAGGCTTTCAGGAAGCGAGACAGTGACGACGCTTGGCGCGTTATTCGGTCCCGGCGGGAGCGAAGTCGCGGGGATCATCTTTATCGACGACAGCGGGGACGCGCTGACGATCTCTGGCAGCTATACGGCGAATTAGGCCGTGGGGACGGAAAGGCTAAAGCGGGTGCCCTTGCTGGGCTCGCTTGCCACATCAAGCCCCAGCCCATGCGCCGCAACAAGATCGTGCACAATCCCCAGACCCAGACCGTTGCCCTGATAGTTGCCCGCCCTTGCGTGGGGTTGCCTGAGGGTATCCAATTGGTCCGGTGCAAATCCGGGGCCTGTGTCGATGACTTCAAAGACAAGCTGGCCTGCCTTGCGGCGACAGCCCACCAGCACCTTGCCCGCGTCGGTGTTGCGCACGGCATTGGCAACAAGGTTGGACACGATGCGCATCACCGCAAAGATGTCAGCACTGACAGTCCGGCTGCAGCGCACAATGCTCAGCGCGATGCCCTTCGCGGCGGCTTCTTCAGCGAACATGGTCTGGATGTTCGACAACAGCAGGTTTGCCTCAAACTGGCTGGTGGCTTCGGTCGTCGTAGGATCTTCGGCGGCAGGCGCGTTGACCGCCAACTGGCGCTGGACAATGTCCTCAAGATAATCGATGGCTTCGGCAAAATTGTCGGGTGTGTTGCCTTTTTCCCTCGCGGATTGCATCGCCATCCTCAGCGACGCCAGCGGTTGACGGATATCATGGGCCGCGTGCGACAGCGCCTTTTGCATGGCCAGTCTGTCCTCGGCCGCTTGCAACTGCGCTTTGAGGGCGGTCTCTTTCTCGCTGCGCATCCAGCGGACCTGCGCAAACATCGTCAGCGCCATGCAGAGCGATTCAAAGACGATAGCGTAGAGCAGCAAGAGCCCCGCTTCCTGCACGGCGATCACTTGCGAAAACGCATAAGTCGCCACCATGACTGCCAGCGAGAAGGCATAAACCGTCGAGGCCAGAAAGAACGGCCAGCGCCCGACAAAGCCTTTGATGATGGCCAGCACGCCGTTGGCCGAGATCAGCAAGACGCAAAGAGTCACCGACAGCAGAAATCCCTCAACCGGCAACACGGCGAATTCGATAGAGCCAACGAGGGAAACAACACACAACATGGCCGCCGCCAGCAGCACGTTGCCAAAAACCTTTCCCGTGCCGCCCACGTCGGCAAAGAACTGGCGCTGGAACAGCAGCGCAAAAACCGGCCCCGCAGCCGCGGCATAGGTAATCAGGGCAAAGTCGAAGGAAAACTGCGCGAGGCTGGGAAAAAGCGCCTCGAACTGCTGCTCGGACAGCATCACCAGCAACAGCCCCGACAGAACCGCGCCAAGGTAATAGAACGCCACAAAGCGCCGCAGTGTCAGCATCAGCGACGCCGTGATGATCGTCAGCCCGAGTGTCAGCCCGACAATCGTGAAGAAATGCAGGTTATGGCGCTCACGTTTGGCGGCGTAATGGGCGGGCGTCTCCAACGTCATGGCTGCGCCACCCGTGATGTTGAGGAAGCTCGCAAAAATCCGCCCCGAACTGTCCGGCGGCAAGGTGACAGTGGTGTAAATCCAGACGTCGTCCGCACGGTCCCACGATGTGCTATCGTCATCAAAATAGAAGACCGGCTCTTCTGGCAGGGGCGCGCCGTCTTCGACGAAATAGACCTTGTAGACGTAGTCAGAGGCACGATTGAACGCCAGAACCCATTCCTGTTCTGTCGGAAGCGGGTTTGCCACATGGACGCGTACGACAGGGATCGTCCAGTCGAAACCGATCCCGATCTGTCGTGTCGTGATCGGCGCAAACGCACCGGTCTCTTCCAGCATCACCAGTTCTTCGGCGTCTGGCAGGAAGTCCGCGATCGTCAGCTCATCCGAAAAGCCGTCATGGTCCTTGCGATAGAGCTGCCCGTGATCAACCACCTCATAGGCCCCGACGTCAGGGTCGAGGACCAGCGGCTGTGCGGAAACGGCCAGAGGCACAGTCATGAAGGCCGCGATCAACCCCATAAACCACGTCGCAGCAAGTCTCGCAGCGCTTGGCATATGGATGCAGTCTCCCCGTTGGTTCGGTCCATGACCGGGCAAGTCACTGTAAACTTGCAATTGTTCTTCAGGATATTGCAATCAAAAACAGATTTGCTGGTGCCGTGGGTTTTGGACAACGCGAGGTGGCGGGGGACGATACGCTGTCCGCGGGGCCGGAAAGTGCCGCAAGGGGCTTCCTGCGCAACCGGACTGCCGCTTGCTTGCGCAAACAAGGCGTTGCTGCCACTACTCAATCAGGAATTGAAGACAAGGATTTTCGCGATCAAGACCCCAGCCATGCCCTATCGGGACCTGCCGCCGCAGTCCTTCTGGAAGACCTGTCAGGACGATTCCGGTTTCAGGCAGGAGAACCTCTATCTTCCGAAAATCACGCTGCGGTCTGACATGAAGGTCGCGACCGCCGGAAGCTGCTTTGCCCAGAACCTCGCGCCCTATCTGCGACGGTCGTCGCTTGCCTTCGTTGATGTCGAAACCCCGCCACGGTTGATGGCTGCCAAGGTGGCGGCACGGTTCGGTTTCGGGCAATTCTCGGCGCGCACGGGCAATATCTATACCGCGCGCCAGTTGCGGCAGTTGATTGATGATGTCGTGGAACACCGCGTCAGGGACTGTGCCGTCTGGGAACATCAGGGGCGGTTCTTTGACGCGCTGCGGCTGCAGGTGGAACCGTCCGGTTTCGAGACAGAAGATGAACTGCGCCTGCACCGCTATGACCATCTTGGCCGGGTCCGGCAGATGATCGCTGCGGCGGATGTGCTGGTCTTCACCCTCGGTCTGACCGAAGCATGGACGGACACACAGTCGGGCACTGTCTTTTCCAGCGCGCCGGGTGTTGTTGCGGGCACTTATGTCGCGGGGCAGCATGAATTCGTGAACTTCGGTTTTGAGCAGGTGCGCGAGGACCTGTTGCAGGCCCTTGCCGCGATGCGGTCGATCAATCCTGCAATCCGGCTCATCCTGACGGTTTCGCCCGTGCCGCTATCTGCAACCGCCACAGGTTCACATGTGCTGGCTGCAACGACCTATTCAAAGGCGGTCTTGCGCGCTGTCGCGGGAGAGCTTTCAACCACACAGGCAGGTTTCGACTATTTCCCGTCCTATGAAATGATCACCAGCCACGTTCTGACAGAGCCGCAATTTGCACCAGACGGGCGGCATGTCCGGCCAGAGGCTGTCGCGCGTGTCATGCAGGCCTTTTTTGCAGCCCATCCGGAGGTGGCGCTCGATGCTATGGCACCCGAGCCGGGCGAGGATCTGGCCGCAGTTGCCGATCTGGCATGCGAGGAGGCGATGCTGGACGCTTTTGCAGGTGGCACCGGATGAGGGTCTGCGTCATCGGCAATTCCCATGTTGCGATGCTGGCAAGCCCAGAGGCTGCCCGCGAGTTGGGGCTTGACCTGACATTTTTTGCCAAACCGAAACTGGCGCGGCGCGACGTCGGGCTGGAGGAGGGCGCGCTTGTTGCGCGGACAGACGACATGCGCGGCTGGCTGGACAGGATGAAGACTGCCGCGCGCCTCGACCTCAGCTCATGCGACGCCATTCTCATTGTCGCCATGGGCACGTCGATGTTCTCGATCGCAAGGATCACGCAAACCCATCTGGTCTCGGGCTGGCCATCGGCAGCAAAGGCGTTGAAGGCACTGTCCTCTGCAGATGCGCCCCGACCGGCGCGACTGCCATTGACAAGGGGTGCGGTGTTCGAAACCCTGACGGCGCTTGCAGAAGAAAGCACCGGTTTGACGTTAGCGCGGGAGATACGATTGGTGTGCGATACCCCGATTATTTTTGCGCCCCAGCCCTATCCTGCGGAGACTGTCTTGGCCGACCCAGAGACCTACCCGGTGTTCAAAAGGCTCGTCGATCGTGGCGACGGACCTCATGCGGCGCGTGATCTGCACGCAGCCCAACTGGCAAGTTATGCGACGATTGAAAAATCGGCGTCATTGACGTTGCCGGAAGAGGCGGTTGCACATGGCTGCCTGACCAAGACAGATTTTTCCCGTGGTGCAACAAGGCTGGGGTCCCAAGACAACCAGCCCGTGGCGGACGTCATGCATGCAAATGCCGCCTATGGCCGTTTGCTGCTGGGCCAGATCACATCCGCGGCGGCTGCCGCGATGGGGCATGCGCCATGACCGCCCCCCGCCACACTACACCGCCGGGTCGTCCCGAACTGGTTGCCGCGCGGAAGGAAAGCCGCACACTTTACTGGATGGTGGGGATCTTCAGCTTTTTTGTGAACCTGCTGATGCTGACCGGCCCGCTTTACATGCTCAATATCTATGACCGCGTGCTCAGCTCGCGTTCGGTCGAGACATTGATCGCCCTGTCGGTGCTGGTGGCGTTTCTTTACGGGCTGATGGGTATTCTCGACTTTGTGCGCGGACGGGTCATGGGGCGCGTCGGCGCACGTTTCCAAAGCCGGCTGGAGCGGCGCGTCTTCGGGGCGGTTCTGCGTGCAAGTACGCTGATGCGCGCCCCGCGCGAGGCAGCGACAGGCCTGCGCGATCTGGAAGCGGTGCAGCGGCTGATGACCTCGCCCGCACTGATGGCGCTTTTTGATCTGCCTTGGGTGCCGATCTTCTTTTTCGGCATATTCCTCTTTCATCCGCTGATGGGGATACTGGCTGTTGTCGGGGCGGGGGTGCTGCTGGTCATCGCCCTGATGAACCAGTTTATCGCGCGCAAGCCGCTGGAGGCTGCAAATGCCGCCGGTTTCTCGGCCGAACAACTGGGCGCGCAGATCCGGATCGAAAGCGAGATGGTGCAATCGCTTGGGATGCGTGATGCGGCCTTTGATCGCTGGCAAGTGGCCCGCGGCCGCGCGCTGGATACCACAATCGAGGCAGCCGATACCGCGGGCACCTTCATCGCCTCGACCAAAGCCTTCCGGCTGTTCCTGCAATCGGCGATGCTGGGTCTCGGGGCCTATCTGGTGCTGCAGGGCGAACTGACACCGGGCGCTATGATCGCGGGCTCGATCCTGCTGGGGCGGGCCTTGGCACCGGTCGAGATGCTGGTGGGACAATGGGCCCTGTTCCAGCGCGGACGTGAAGGCTGGCGCAATCTGGCGGTGCTGCTCGAGCAGGTGCCACCCGAAGAAGAGCGCATGACCCTGCCTGCGCCCAAAGCGCAGATGGTCGCCGAACAGATCACGGTGATCCCGCCCGGTGCGCAGCATCCCTGCCTGCGCGGCGTCAGCTTTGCAGCCCAGCCCGGACAGGCGATTGGTGTCATCGGCACGTCGGGCTCGGGCAAAAGCACACTGGCGCGGGTGATGACCGGCGTCTGGCATCCTGTTGCGGGCAAAATCAGACTCGACGGAGCGGGGTTGGATCAATACGCGCCCGATGTGTTGGGGCAGCATGTGGGATATCTTCCGCAGCGCGTTCAGCTTTTCGAAGGCACCATCAAGGAAAACATCGCCCGCATGTCGATGACACCGGACGATGCAAAGATCGTTGCCGCTGCCAGAACCGCCGCTGCGCATGAGATGATCCTGAAGCTGCCCGATGGCTATGACACAAAGGTCTCGGCCACTGGCGGACAGCTTTCGGGCGGGCAGATCCAGCGGATCGGCCTTGCACGGGCTCTCTATGGTGACCCGGTTGTTGTGGTGCTGGACGAGCCGAATTCGAACCTCGACAACGATGGGTCCATTGCGCTGAACGCCGCGATCAAGGCGATCAAGGCCGAAGGGCGCGTGGTCTTCGTGATGGCACACCGCCCCTCGGCCATTCAGGAATGCGACATGCTTCTGGTGCTGGACGAAGGCCAGCAGCGCGCCTTCGGGCCACGTGACGAGGTCTTGCAAAAGCTGGTCAGGAACCATGATGAAATCGCCCGCAACAGCGGAAAGAGCGGGGGCGTGTCATGAGCGATGCAATCACCCGCCGCTGGTCGGCAAGGCGGCATCTGACCATCGGTTTTCTGGCTCTACTGGTGCTGGTCGGCGGCTTTGGCGCATGGTCAGTGACGGCACAGATTTCGGGGGCGGTCATTTCGTCCGGCCAGATCGAGGTCGAGCGGAACCGCCAGATCATCCAGCATCCCGATGGCGGTGTGGTCGAGGAAATCCTCGTCAACGAAGGCGCGGTTGTTGCGGCAGGTGATCTGCTGCTCCGTCTTGATCCGGCGACGCTGCGGTCGGAACTGGCGGTGGTCGAAGGACAGCTATTTGAAATTCTGGCACGCCGTGCGCGGCTTGAGGCCGAAAGGGACGGGGCCACCAGCCTGACCTTCAGCCCGATCCTGACCGAAGTGGACGCGCCCGAGGCACGTAGCCTGATGGAAGGGCAGGAAAGGCTCTTTGTGGCGCGGCTCGAAACCAACCAGAGCGCCATCGAGCAACTGACCCAGCAGCGCGCCCAGATCGACAGCCAGCTCAGCGGCATTGCCGCGCGGCAGTCCGCCCTTGCCACCCAGCAGGAACTGATCGCCGAGGAACTCGCCGACCAGCAGACCCTTCTGGATCGGGGGCTGTCGCAGGCAAGCCGTGTCCTTGCTCTGCGCCGCGAGGCCGCGAACCTTCTGGGCACCCAAGGCGAACTGACCGCACAGGCCGCCCAAGCCGCCGAGCGGATGACCGAAATCCAGATCCAGATCCTCGGCCTGTCCTCGACCCGCAGGGAAGAGGCCATCAGCCGCCTGCGTGATCTGCAATTCAACGAACTGGAACTGACCGAGCGTCGCCGTGCCTTGCTGCGCCAGCTTGACCGGCTCGATATCCGCGCGCCGGTGTCGGGTGTGGTTTATGGCTTGCAGGTTTTTGCCCCGCAATCGGTGATCCGCGCGGCCGAGCCGGTGCTGTTTCTGGTCCCGCAGGACCGCCCTCTGGTGATCGCCACGCAGGTGGCCGCAATCGATGTTGATCAGGTTTTCGTCGGGCAGGATGTCACGTTGAGGTTCCCCGCCTTCGACCAGCGCCGCACGCCCGAGTTGATGGGCAAGGTCACGCTCGTCTCGGCCGATGCCTTCCAGAACGAGGCTTCGGGGCTGCCTTACTACCGCGCCGAAATCCAGCTTGGCGACGGAGAGGTGGACCGCTTGCCACCCGATATGACCCTGATCCCCGGCATGCCGGTAGAGGCCTTTGTGCGCACACAGGAACGCAGTCCGTTGGAGTATCTGGTCAAGCCGATCACCGACTACTTTGTTAAGGCGTTCCGCGAGGGCTAGAAGGCGTTTTCAAGGCCACAGGTTTTCTAGACGCCTTCGACGAACTTGTAGTCCCGCTCTGATGCCGGAAGCCCGAACGACAGTGCCTCCTGATATTCGGGGCTGTGATAGAAGGTCTGCGCCGTTTCCATATCTGCAAACCGGATGATGACACAGCGCGCCCGCGTGCTGCCTTCCTTGACCTCGACATGACCGCCGCGCGCCAGAAATTCGCCGCCGTATTTGGCAACGGCAGGGCCGGCAAGTGCGGCGTATTTGGCGTAGGCATCGGCGTCTTTAACGTCCACTTGGACGATTGCATAGGTCGGCATGGCGTGCATTTCCCTGTCTGGTTTTGGGTTTCTGCCTGCTTGTTAAGCAAAGCACGGGCAAATTCAGTGCAAGCTTAGGCAATTTCTCGGGCAATAGCCCAGCCGAAATTTTACCGTTTGATAAAAAAAATTTTTGTGCAAAGCTGAAGGCAGCTTTTGAACGGAGTTGCCATGAACTCGCCTTTGACCCCCGGTGTTGCCGCAGGCCGTCTTGACGCCACAACACTGGCGCAGAATTTTTCCGACCTGCACGCCCCATTGACCAGACACGAGGCGGCCGTCGCCGCGGACCGCTGCTATTTCTGCCATGATGCGCCCTGCATCACGGCCTGTCCGACCGACATCGATATCCCGCTGTTTATCCGGCAGATCGCGACCGGCACGCCGGAAGCGGCCGCCAAGACGATCTTTGACCAGAATATCCTCGGCGGGATGTGCGCGCGCGTCTGTCCGACCGAAGACCTCTGCGAACAGGCCTGCGTGCGCGAAATGGCCGAAGGCAAACCGGTCGAGATCGGGCGGCTGCAACGCTATGCCACCGACACGCTGATGG
>CAZOMZ010000019.1:0-1338 GCA_964581065.1 uncultured Loktanella sp.
TTCCCGGTAACATCATCATGCGCCAGCGTGGCACAAAGATGTGGCCAGGCGCAGGCGTTGGCATGGGCAAGGACCACACGATCTTTGCAACTGCTGAAGGCGCTGTGAAATTCCACAAAGGCCTGAAAGGCCGCACCTTTATTTCGGTTCTCCCAGTGGCGGAGGCCGCTGAGTAAGCCGAAAATTCCAAGGTAACGCATTTGGGGGGATCGGTGAGAACCGGTCCCCTTTATATTTCATGGTTCTGCCATCATCTGGAGGTAGGGGTAGGACCAGATTGTTTTCGAGGAGGGAAAGCAATGTTGCACGCAGAAATCACCGTTCAGGACACCATCGAAGCGGCGCGGTTCGTGCTGCGCCCGCTGCGCAAGTCGGATGCGGGTCTTATTGCGATGTATGCTGGTGATGATCGCGTGGCCCGCGGGACCCGTGCAATGCCGCACCCGCTTCCTCCCGGTGCTGTCGAAGCCATGATCGACCGCGCCAGCCAGCCGGACCGGACAGAAGACATCTGGGTCATTGACGGCTCGGCCCACGGCCACGCCGAGGCTTTGGGCCTGATCAGTCTTGAACGCATGGACCGCGCCCAGTCCGAGATTTTCTACTGGATTGCCCCTGCCTTCTGGAACACCGGCTTTGCGACCGAAGCTGTGCGTGCGTTGATCACCGCAAACCCGCATCAATCCGACCGCATCTTTGCGGAAGTTTTTCAGGACAACCCGGGCTCGGCCCGTGTGCTGACAAACTGCGGATTTGATTATTTGGGAGATGCCGAGGCGTTTTCAGTCTCGCGCAATGCGACGGTGCCAACATGGACTTACACATTGAAGATGACCGCGTAGCAGTTCCGACATTAAGAACGGACCGGCTGACATTGCGCATGCCGCGGCTCGCCGATGCGCCGCTGGTGGCTGATGCGCTCAACAACTTCAACGTCAGTCGCTGGCTGGCTGTGGTGCCTTACCCTTATGGTTTGTCCGACGCGGTCTGGTTCATCGAGGAATGCGCCAAAGGCACGTTCCACGCGTGGTTCATCTGGGATGATGCGCGGTTTGTCGGGACAATCGGCATTGACGGCGCACTGGGCTATTGGCTGAGTGAGACGGCTTGGGGACGGGGATACGCGACGGAGGCCGGCATGGCGGTCGTTGATCACTTCTTTTCTGTCAATCAGGCTGACAGCCTTCAGTCAGGCTACTTCATCGGCAACGCCGGTTCGGAAAATGTCCTTTGCAAACTGGGGTTTGAACCCACTGTTGTCCAAGACCAGCATTGTCTGGCGCAGGGGCAGGATCTGCCCTCGCAGCGGATGTTGCTGACCCGCGCCAAGTGGGAAGC